>RFHZ01000338.1 GCA_003696125.1 Nitrospinota bacterium | reverse complement strand
GCACCTCTCCACTCTCGGCATCATAGACTACCGTGCCCAATGGGACCCGGCTGATGACGTCAGCCCCTTTGCGACCATCCTGCGTCTTCCCCTTCCCATGGGCACCGTTTTGGGCTTTGTAATGCTGACGATACTTCTGATCGAGGAGGGTGTGAAAACTGGAGTCGGCACGGATGATGACATTCCCTCCTGCTCCTCCATCTCCCCCATCCGGTCCGGCCCGCGGCTTGTAGGGGAGATGCAAGAAGCTCACACACCCTCTCCCCCCATCTCCTCCCTTCACATAGATCTTGGCTTCGTCGATAAACATCGCTCTCTAGGGTTCATTGGCAGCGTAGACACTGATGCAGCGTCGTCCTCCCCGCCGCTCAAACTGGACCACTCCATCGATCTGGGCAAAGAGGGTATAGTCTCTCCCCATGCCGACATTCAGGCCTGGATGGAATCTGGTGCCCCGTTGCCGGACCAGAATGCTTCCGGCCCGGACCACCTGGCCGCCAAAACGCTTGACTCCTAACCGTTTCCCTACGCTATCACGGCCATTGCTTGAGCTGCCACCCGATTTCTTATGTGCCATCTCTGCTCCCTCGCTTCTCTAGTCCTGGCTGCCGGCCGGTTGCCTGGTGATATCGACGATCTGGAGCAGGGTATACTCCTGCCGATGCCCCTGCTTTTTCCGTGAATTTTTCCGGCGCCGATGTTTAAAGATAATCACCTTTTTCCCGCGATACTGGCGCAAGATTTTCCCGGTAACTCTGACCTCGGATAAAAAGGGTGTGCCGATATGCACCTCCTCTCCGTCTCGCCACAGCAGCACGTCCGAGAGAGTTACCGCATCCCCCTTCTCTCCGGGGAGCCTTTCTACGGTGATAATATCTCCGGGAGAGACCCTGTACTGCTTTCCTCCCGTTTTGATCACGGCATACGTTGCTGTTGCACTCTCTGTCATCTCCACCATCCTCACTCTTCGCTAGGCACGACTATACTCTCTACAAGGCATAATACCATATCATATGCAATGACCCATCGTCAATAATTTTCGGCAGGCAAATCTGCTCCTTCTCTCCTCTATACCCGCCTTCAGCCTCCCCCTTCCTCGCAGAAGTAGCGATCGGCCTGGGTGGTGAGGGTCACCAGTCGTTCCTCCAGCATCTGCCGCTTCTCTTCGCGTAAGGCGGCATCGGCGTCTGGAGGGACAAGGAGAGGAGGACCGTACACGATGACCGCCCTGCTCCAGGGGAAGGGGATCAGGAAACGATCCCAGCTCTGCAAAACCACCTTCTGCCGGGCGCTGCAACTGACCGGGAGGATCGCCGCACCGGTCTTTTGCGCCAGGCCGATGATCCCGGCTTTGACCCGATAGCAGGGACCACGGGGGCCATCAGGAGCGATGCTGACCGCCTGCCCCTCCTGCAGGAGTCGCCAGAGGACCCGTAGCACAGAGAAGGCTCCACGGGAGCTCGATCCACGGATGGTACGGTACCCGAGACGCTGTGCTACCCGGCTGACCAGCTCCCCGTCGCGACTCCGGCTGACCACGACCGGGAGCTGTGTGTGCCGGTAGGCGTAGGCCAAAAGGAGCATCCGACCGTGCCAGAAGGCATAGATGAGCGGTTGCCCCTGCCTTAAGAGAGCGGTTTCAAAGTGCTGATTGACCCGGGTGAAACGCAGGCTCTTCCCCAGAAACTGTACCAGAAGCGCCAAGAGAGGGGGGAGGAGATAATTTCGGAGAACCAGGGCGATCCACGCTTTCATAAACGTCCCCGCTGCCGGAGAAAGTGGATCATGCGTTGCGCTGTCCGCTCGGCAACTCCGGGACTCCCCAGAAGAGTCCGTACCTTTC
>RFHZ01000031.1 GCA_003696125.1 Nitrospinota bacterium | reverse complement strand
GGTATAGAGGGCACACAGGGGCTGGAATCCTTCTGCACTGCGGGGGATAACGACCTCAAACCCGCTGGCTTCTTGCTGCAGATAGCGGAGGAAGTCGATATGCACAAAGGGCATGTCACAGGCCACAAAGACCACCTGCTCGGTCTGGGCCCGTTGCAAACCGGTATAGATCCCCCCTAACGATCCCTTCCCTGGCAGCAGGTCAGGGGAAAGAGGGATCTGCAAGAAGGCGTATCGCTCAGGAGTATTGGTGATGAGGAGAAGCTGGTCGGTTAATCGCCGCAAACGCGCGGTGATCCATTCGATCAGACTGGTAGAGCCAAAGGGGAGAAAGGCTTTGTCCTGCCCCATACGCCGGCTCTTCCCTCCGGCCAGAATCACTGCGGTAAGAGGATCAGAGGTCATCCGTCTCTCTTTGCAACGCCTGCGCAATCCCCTGTGGGGGATCGCTCAATCGAAACTCCTCGGCAAAGCGGGGGGTGGTCTTCAGGAGAAAGGTCCTCCCCTGCGGCGTCCGCTCGATCAGTCCTCGTTTCAACAGCGTCTGGATATGGGTATAGGCCCGATTTCCCCGCATCCGGATAAGGGCAGACTGCTCTAAAGGTTGTTTCCAGGCGATCACGGACAGGGTACGCAGGGTACCGACATCGAGTTCGGCCGGCAAAAGCTGCTCTACCAGCGGAACATAGGGAGAACGAATGCGGAAGATATAGCCTTCGGCCTGTTTCTCAATGGCGATGCCTCCCTCCCGCTGCCGGTATTCGTCCACCAGTTCCTGCAAGGCAACGGTCACTGCCGCCACCGGCTGGGCCAAAAACTCGGCCAGCTCCTCCAGGGAAATAGGTGTGTCCAGGGCAAAGAGGACCGCTTCGATCTCGGCCTTTAACGACATGGTCGTCCCCTACTCCTCCTGGCGAATGTAGAGTGTATCATAGAGTTTTTCCTGTTCCAGGCAAATCTCAAAGCGGGAGGCGAGAAAAAGGACGGAGAGGAAGGCACGGCTGATCGACAGCTCGGCAGAGAGGAGTTGCTGGAAATCGACCCGCTTGCGGAGACGGAAGAGGGCTTCCAGTTGCTTTCGCACCAGGGAGATGTCGCGCTCCAGGTCATCGGTGTGGGTCGATTTGATCGCTTCGGCTGTGCTGGTACCTTGGCCGGAGATGGACGGCCGCTGGCTGTGGATACGCTGGAGGGTCTCCATGCGTTTGAGCTCACGGATGAGATCGGTCAGGGTCAAGGGCCGGCGACGGGGACGGGGGATCCGGGGCGTTACCCCCACATCCCCATTCTGGAAGGTCAGCCGGGCACGGAGGGTATCTACCTCCAGATCCTGACCGTTCCCTGCGTACATGTCAAACTCATCCCCCTCAATGAAGTCATCAAAGCCGTCTGTCCAGGTTTGCTCCCTCCCCCCCACGACCTCTGCCTTTATGCGCAGGAGAACCG
>RFHZ01000337.1 GCA_003696125.1 Nitrospinota bacterium | reverse complement strand
GGGTACATCAGGGCCCGCCGCACCTTCTGCCGGATCTCTGCCTCCTTTTCCAGGTAATCGGCCAGGATGTGCAGGGTACGGTCGAGCACTCCCCCCAGCTCTGCCATCACGATCATGTTCACAAAGAAGCGGGAAAAGACCTGGGGAAAGTGGGTAAGGGCCGCAGAAAAGGATTCCCCGGCCTCGATCCGCTCTGCCAGTCCCCGGGCAATGCTCTGCAACGCCTTCACCTCGGTCCGCTTCTCGATGATCTCCAAGGCCTTGAGCAACGGCACCCCGATATCGGTGAGCACAGAGAGTTGCCGGCAGAACCCGATCAGGTGTTCCTGGGAAAGACGCAGGGTAAAATAGGAGCGCACATGGCGTTGCCAGAACGATTGGGCTCCTCCTCCTGCTTCCACCTCTGGTCCCAGACCGGAACGATCCTGCTCCACACCTCCTGTACGCCGTTGATCCTCTGGTAATAGCGCCATCAGCTCTCTCCTTCCCTTCCTCCGTCTAGAGGAAAATCTCCCGCATGACCTCCTCCGGGGTGGTAATCCCGTCGATCACCTTCTGGACACCAGACTGGTGCAGGGTACGCATCCCTTCCTTGATCGCCGTCTCCTTGATCTCATCCTCGCTGGCCTGGTTGGTGATCAACTCCTTGATCGTCTTGTCGATCACCAGGATCTCAAAGACCCCGGTTCGCCCCAGGTACCCTGTATAATAGCAGGCTTCACAGCCCCGACCCACAAAGAACGTGTACGCGCCGTCGTCTGCCAGGCCCAGTTGTCGTAAGATCGCCTGGCTCGGGCTATACCCCTCCTTGCAATACGGGCAGATCTTGCGGACCAGTCGTTGAGCCACCACGCCGTTCAGGGCGCTGGCGATCAGAAAGGATTGAATATCAAAGTTCCGCAGCGTCGTGATCGCGCTCGGCGTATCCACGGTATGCAGGGTGCTGAAGACCTGCTGCCCGGTCAGCGCCGCACGCACCGCGATCCTGGCCGTCTCGTTGTCCCGGATCTCCCCCACCATCAGGATATCCGCATCCTGCCGGAGCATGGAGCGCAGTCCAGAGGCAAAGGTAATCCCCGCTTTGGGGTCTACCTCCACCTGGTTGATGCCGGTCAACAGGTACTCGACCGGATCTTCGATGGTCACGATGTTGTTGGTCAAGATATCGAGTTCGTTGAGCATGGCATAGAGGGTGGTGGTCTTGCCGCTCCCGATAGGACCGGTCACCAGAATCATCCCGTACGGCCTGGCAATCAGGCGCTTGACCAGCACGGTCTCCCGCTCATCCAGGCCGATCTGCTTCAGGCCCTTGAAGACGTTGGTTTCGGTCAGGATGCGGATCACCAGCTTTTCCCCGCGCTTGGTAGGGAGGGTGGCGATACGCATGTGGTACTCGTTGCCCTGAATGGTCATGCTCATCCGCCCGTCTTGGGGCACCCGGCGCTCGGTGATGTCCATCTCGGCCAGGACCTTGACCCGGGAGATGACGGCCGGCTGCAGGGAGAGGGGGATGGCCATCACATCGTACAGCATGCCATCGATCCGGTAGCGTACCCGCATCTCCAACGCCTGCGGTTCGAGATGGATGTCGGTCGCCCGGACCTGCACCGCCCCCTCGATGATGGAGGAGACGAGCTGGACAACGGACAGGTCCTCCGGAGGTCTTTGCCAGAGGATCGGGACCCGCCTCTCTTCACCCACCCGTTGCGGGGGGAGGGAAGGAGACCAGGGAGCGATCATCCTCTCCCATTGCCGGAAGAGCTGCTGGAGTTTATCCCTGGCCACGATGGCCACCCTGGGCTGGCGTCCGGTGAGAAAGCCGATATAATCGAGCACCGCCTCATCCGGGGGGATACTGGCCCCCAGCAGCACCTCTTCCCCATTATCCTGCAGGGGGATGATCTCCTGTTCCCGCATCAGGTGGGCCGGGAGCAGGGACCAGACCTCCTCTCCCACCGTCAACCGGTCCAGATCGATATAAGGGAGCCGTAAGTAACGGGCCAGGATCCGGGCCAGTTCCTCTGCGGTGAAATGCCCCTGTTCGACCAGCCACTCCGCCAGGGGGAGACCAGCCGTCTTTGCCGCTGCGCTCCAGGCCTCCAGTTGCATCTCGCTCCCCTGATCGCTGTGCACGAGCGCCTCCCGGAGCAGGCGATCCTGCAACTGCCGATCAGGGAGATGGACGGCACGCTGGAGGATCTCGGTCATCCTTTGCGGGGAGATGAAGAGGAGGGAGAGTAATACTCGCCAGAGGGGGAGACCGGTCTTCTGCTGCTCTTCCCGGGCCAGTGCCAACTGCTCCTCGGTCAGATCCCCCCGGGCGAGGAGCAGGCGTCCCAACCGTTCATCCGATAAAGAGTGAAACTGCATCGCTGTTCGCTCCCTCTTTGACCTCTTGTGTCCATACCTACCAGACTTTCCAGTATTTCACCACCCAGTCCTTCCCCTGTCGCTGCACCACGACGTGCACGGTCACCGTTGCCGGGCGTAACCGGCCGATGCTCGCCCGGGAGACAAAGGAAAAGGTGGTGGAGGAGACGGTGACCAGTGGCCTCCAGGATAGCCCCTCTTCCCCCTGGATCAGTCCCCATTCTTGTAACGCGGCCAGGGAGGGAAAAGGCTGGTCGTCGGCCGTCCCCTCTCTCCCATCCGGTCCTCGCCGGTGCTGCAGGAGGCGGGCAACACGTTCCGGGGTCATCCCCGGCAGGGCCAGCAGTACCGGTGCGGGGGCGGTGTTCAGATTGATCCGGCCCGTTCCCCATACCGTGGTCAGCCGCGGCAGGATCTCGCGCTCACCATCCGACAGGCCTCCCGGTTGGGCGGCCAGCCAGGAGACGAACTCGGCCGGGGTGGCAAACGGCTGCCCGGTCCGGTGACGGATAGCCGCCTCTGCCCGCGCCAGGTTCATGCCGGGCAGGGCTGCCAGCAGGGAGGGGGGGGCCTTATTGAGGTGTATCCTGGACTCTTCATCCTGCATCCCGTACAGGGTTTCCCCGCTTGTCCCCTGGTGGGACACGGTGAAGACGCCTCCGGCAAAGGACACCTCCTGGAAACGGTCCGGCTGGTGATACCAGCCCTGATTCAAAGCGGTAAAGGTGGCCGGTTGGGCCCGGAGAATGGAGAGGGCGGTGGTGACACCGGCCTGGGCAATAAAGCGGGCCCGGGTCCTGTTCCGGAACTGGATGGCCCGCTCCAGGTCCCCGCCGACAATCGTCTGCAGGCTCAATCCCAAGAGGAACAGGCTATAGACAAGGGTGATGACGACCAAGAGGGCGGATCCGCGTTGATTCCCGATCATGAGCACTCTTACTCCTGTTCGCTTCTCCCTTTCCGCCACGGCGTATGGATCAGGCGCAGCACTGGCAGGCAAAATCCTCTCAGCGCAGGGGGATGCGCACAAAGGTCCGGTACGATTTGCTGCCGGCAAACCTGCTCTTTCCCTGCAGAACCAGGGTAATCTCTACCCCCTGGGGAAGGGTTGCCTCCTGCCAGGCCCTGTACCACCGCTGGTGGGAAAAGTAGCGGAAGTTCAGGGCGCGCACCCGCTCACTGAGCAGCAACCGCCTCTCCACCTGCTCCCCGTCCGGGGAAGAAAGGAGCAGGATACGCCACAGGGTTCCCACCCTCTCATTTGGGGCCCTGGTCAGGACATAGGCAAGACGTCCCCTCTTCCCGAAGGCCGGTGCCTGGTGGGAGGAGAGGATGGTGGAAAAGCGGATCGTATCCATGTCCCCCGGAGCCTCGTCCCCGGCAGAGACCCGGTCTTCTCCCTGCAGCGGGATGCCCCCGTTTCCAGGGAGAGAGATACTCTGGATGTCGGCGGTCAACCGTCCCAGGATCCGGCGGGCCTCCTCATCCAGCAGTACCCGCTCTGTACCCGCCCGGACCAGATGGATGTTGGTGATAAAGACATTCGCCACCAGCAGCAAAACCATCCCCAAGAGGGCCAGCCCGACCAGCAACTCGATCAGGGTCATCCCCTCTGGGGCAGAGTCTCCCCTGGAGGCATGGCGCCAGGGGTTCTGCCATCGATCTCGATAACCGTTAGAAGGCCTGGGCATAGGTTGTGAATCGGAGTTGATGTCGCACATGAGGCCAGGGCCAGTAGACCCACACCCGGATGATCCGCTTTCCGTCTTCCTCCTGCTCTGCTTCTGCCCGCCAGCGAAAACGGGGGGCAATCGGTCTCCCCTCCTCATCCCTAAAGGGCTGGAGAGCGGTCTCCTCTCCCCACTGGCCGGGGAGGAGGGAAAGATATTCCAGGCGTTCCTGCGCCAGCAGGGTGGCCTGGGTGATGTCATGGGCGAGACGCTTGGTGCGGAAGCTCTGGGAGACGATGGAGACCATCCCGGCCACCCCCAGGGCGATGACGACCAGGGCAATGGTCACCTCGATCAGGCTAAAACCGTCTGCGCTGTGCCAGAGGATTCGCTTCACAGCCACCTCTTCCCGCCTCCTCCCTCTGTTCCCCACGGAAGGCCATCGCTATTCTGCAAGGCGCCAGCTACTCCCTCTCCTCCGACCCCAGCCGCTCCCAGACCGGGTCATCCAGCGGGATGGCCGGGGTGATCTCCCACTCCACCAGGTCTCCAAAAGGTCGCAACAGCTCCAGCAGCTCCTTAGGGGTCTCTGTCTCCAGCACATAGATAAGCGCCTCTTTCCCCCTGCCCGGCTTCATCAGGCTCACGATCAGGTCGGTACGATGGGGAAGGGTGACGCGGGCATGGGCCTTGATGACCCGTGCCGTATCGACCGGGGCAAAGGAACCGGTAATGACAAACAGGGATTTCCCCTCGGTCCCGGCAGGGAACCGGTGTGGCTTGCGCTCGGCGAGAGCCATCTGCAGGGAGACATAGACCAGCTCTTCATTGCTTCGCTCTAAGCGTTGGGCCAGTTGCTTCATGATGCTCAGCCCGAAGGAGGGATTCTCCTGCAGCAACCAGCCAAAGGAGTCGCGATCGATGAGCACAAACTCGCTCTCCTCAACCGCCGTGGCCGTGGCAGAACGCTGCAGATCGGCGAGGAGTCCCATCTCTCCAAAATACTCCCCCTCCCCCAGCTCAGCCAGAAGCTTATCCGCCCCTTCTATCACCTGCTTGGTGATGCGGACCTTCCCCCGCACGATCAGGTACATCTTATCCGCCGCATCCCCTTCCTCGAAGAGGATGGTACCGGCCTCTACCTTCAGGCGGGGCAGCCTGGCCAAAAGCTCCTCTCTCATCCTCCCTCTCCCCCCCCTTCTGTCCCACACGCTTCCTGCTGCCACCAGAGAGGCGCTACCTGTCCGAAGGAGGCCTGGTCGGGAAGTAGCACAGGCGGTTCCTCCCCAGCTTCTTCGCCTTGTAAAGGGCTTCGTCCGCCACCTTGATCAGTATCTCCTTGACCGTGGCATCACTGGGATAGGTGGCCAATCCCAGGCTGATGGAAAGGTGTCGCTGCGGTAACCTCTCCTCACCGGGAAAATAGGAGGCCAGGACCTCCTGTCGAATCCGCTCCCCGACCAGGATGGCGGTCTCCTTGCCGGTTTCGGGCAGGATAATGGCAAACTCCTCCCCCCCGTACCGGGCCACAAAATCGTAACTCCGGCTGAAGCGCTTGAACAACCAGGCCAGCTTCTGTAAGGCCGCATCTCCGGCCTGGTGTCCACAGAGATCGTTGTACTCTTTGAAGTGATCGACATCGATCATGAGCAGGGAGAGGGGACGCTGAAAACGCTGGGCGCGGGCAAGCTCGGCGGAGAGCACCTGGTGGAAGAAGCGGTGATTGTAGACCTCGGTCAAACCGTCTATGCGGGAGAGGCGCTTGTAAAACTCGACTTCTGCTGCCCTGCGCTTCAAGCGCTGCCGTTCCAGGGTCTTGGCCACGACCAGGCGGAGCAGGTCAAAGTTGAGCGGCTTGGGGATATAATCTACCGCCCCTAGCTTCATCGCCCGTACCGCACTCTCCACCGAAGCGTGACCGGTAATGATGATCACATCCGGGGGGGAGGGGAACTCTTTGATCCGCCGCAGCAGCTCCAGTCCATCCATCTTCGGCATCTGCAGGTCGCTCAGGACCAGATCATACGCCCGCTGCTGCATCAGCGCCAGCGTCTCTTCCCCATCTGCGGCGGTCTCGACAACATATCCCTCCTGGGAGAGGATCTCCCGCAACACTTCGCACAGCTCCTGCTCGTCATCCACCACCAGGATGCGGGGAGGAGTGCCCTCCTCTCTGCGGTCCAGCGCATCGTTCCAGTAGTCGTACGGGGGCGTCAACTCTTCCGGGAACTCGGCAGACATACCACCGTATCCTCATCAACGCTTAACCTTTACTAATACCATATCTCAAACAACACATTACTCGATTCCCGCCCAAGTTGCAAGCAATTTTTTTCCCGTGCCTTGACCCTGTCTTCGATTTCCCGTAGAATAAGAGCAGTGCGCAACGCTCGAGTCATCAATTCCGGTCCTGAAAGCATATCATGTCGAAACGAGTCATTACGCTCCTCTTCACCTCCGGCCTTTTGCTGATCACCCTGTTCGCAGTCTACAGGCTCATCCAGCATAAGCAAGAGGTGACCATCACCCCACCCCCTCCTCCCCGCACCGTCCTGGTCCGGGTAGAGCCGGTAGTTCTCCAGCCCCGCACCCATTACGTCGAGGCCTTGGGAACGGTGACCCCTTTCCGCCAAACCCGGATCAGTGCCGAGGTCGAGGGAGAAGTGGTGGCCCTCTCCCCCCGGACCGAACTGGGGAGTGAGGTGAAGCAGGGGGAAGAGCTGGCTCGCCTGAAAGACACCCCCTTCCGTCTCGATCTGGAAAAGCAGCGGGCCCTCCTGCAACGCCAGAAAGCCCTCTACCAGGCCGAACTCCTGGCGAGCCAGCGGGAGGAGAGGCTTCTGGCCATTGCCCGCCGGCAGTTTCAACTGGCCCGGTCAGAATGGCAACGGAAGGAGCAGCTCTGGTAACGGGGGATCCTCTCTGCGCAGGAATACGAAGCAGCCAGGCAATCCCTGGAAGCGGCCAGGGCAGAGCTGCAGCGGGCAGAGCAGGCACTGGAGAGGAGTCGAACCGGCTCTGTGCAGGTGAGCCGGGCCGACATCGCGGCGGCAGAGGCGGCGGTGGCTTTAGCCGAGGAGCGGCTACGCAATACCGTGATCCGTGCCCCTTTTGCCGGTATCCTCACCGAGCGCCTGATCGATCTGGGCCAGCGGGTCCGTCCCGGTGAACCCCTCTTCACCCTCATCGACATCAGCCGGGTCAAAATCCGCAGCCATGTTCCCTCCTCCGCGGTGGGACTGTTGCGGGAAGGACAGCAGGCCCTGCTCAGCGTGGACACCTATCCTGGCCAGGAGTTTCCCGGTCGCCTGGCCCACATCGGCAAGGCCGGGGACGTGCAAAACCGCACCTTTCCGATCGAAGTCCTCTTTGAGAATCCGCAGGCTGCCACCCCGCTGCTCCCCGGGATGTTTGCCCGGATCCGCATCGTGGTAGAACACTTCCCCCGGGCCATCTTTCTCCCGGTAGAGCTCCTCCAGCAGGCAGAGGGAGAGGGGTATTTCGTCTATACGGCCGACCAGACCCGGAACCGGGCCGTCAAGCGCCATGTGGTGCTGGGACCTTCCCTGGAGGAGGGGTATATCATCCGGCAGGGCCTGCAGGCAGGGGATCTCTTGATCGTTGAGGGATATGACCTGGTGAGTGATGGGACCCCGATCAGCATCCAGAACCTTCAGGCAGCAGCCTCTCGAGAGTAAGTGAGCATGTTCCTGGCGCGCTTTTCCACCGAGAACCCGGTCCTGGTCAACCTCCTGGCCGTATTTGTCTTCCTCTCTGGTCTGGTGATCTACTTTACCATGCCCCGGGAGATCTTCCCCGATTTTTCCCTGGATGCCATCCGCATCACCACCCGCTATAGCGGGGCCTCTCCGGAAGAGGTGGAAAAGCTGGTCACGGTAAAGATCGAAGATGCCATCGCCGGTGTGGATGGGATCGATGCCATAACCTCGACCTCGCAGGAGGGACTCTCCTCCATCGTCGTCACCCTCAAAAAGGATGCGGATCTGGTCCGGGCCCTCAACGACATCCAGTCGGAGATCGAGGCCTTAGAAGATTTTCCCGAAGAGGCGGATGACCCACGGGTGCAGGAGGTGAAGACGGTCTTCCCGGTCATTACCGCCTCCCTGTACGGCTCGGTTGCGGAACAGAAACTCAAGGAGCTGGCCAAGGATTTGAAGGACGAGCTCCTCGACATCCCCGGGGTGAGCGGGGTACAGATCCTGGGGCTGCGGGAGCGACAGATCTGGGTGGAGGTGCGTCCCGAGGCTTTAGAGCAGTACCACCTGACCCTCGATGACATCCGGCAGGCCCTGGCCAGCCGTAACCTCAACCTGCCAGGGGGGAGCATCAAGACCGGCCAGCACGAGCTCTTGCTCCGCACCTTGGGGGAGGTGGAAGGGGTGCAGGAGCTGTCCCGGCTCCCGCTCCGCTCTGATCCGTACGGGAACACCCTGACCCTGGACCGGGTGGCAACGGTGCGGGAGCACTTTGAAGAGGCCACCACCCTGGGACGCTTCAACGGGCAGCGGGCCATCAACCTCCAGGTGACCAAGGAGAAGGGGGGCAATGCCATCACCATTGCCGACCAGGTACGGAAGCGGGCACGTGCTTACGAAGCGCTGCTCCCACCAGGGGTTCACATCGATGTGTTCAACGATTTCTCTGTGTACATCAAGAACCGGCTCCGCGTCTTAAAGAGCAACGGGATCGTCGGCCTCTTCCTGGTCCTGGTCACCCTCTGCGTCTTCCTGCACTGGCGTGTGGCCCTCCTCACCGCACTCGGTATCCCGGTCGCCTTCATGGGGGCCTTTCTCCTCATGGAATGGTACGGGATCTCTCTGAACATGCTCTCCATGTTCAGCCTCATTGTTGCCCTGGGGATGATCGTCGATGACGCCATCATCATCGGGGAGAATGTGTACCGGTACGTGGAAGCGGGCTTTTCCCCCAAGGAGGCAGCCATCCGGGGGACCGGAGAGGTCCTCCTCCCCGTCTTTGCCTCCACCGCCACCACGGTGGCCGCCTTTTTACCTATGCTCCTGATGACCGGTACCTTTGGCAAGTTCATGGCCAACATCCCGGTGGTGGTGAGCTTTGCCTTACTCGCCTCCCTCTTTGAGGCGCTCTTTGTGCTCCCTTCCCACCTGGCCGACTTCCTCTCCCCGCGTCGTCTCCCCCC
>RFHZ01000030.1 GCA_003696125.1 Nitrospinota bacterium | reverse complement strand
GTCTGCCAGTCTTCGTAAAGGGGTCTTGCGCCTTTCCCCAGTATCTCCTCGATGGCTCCTCTGAGTTGAGGCTTTGCCATCCCGCCCTTTTTCAGTTCCTCGGCCTGGCGGGCAAGTTCCTCTGTAGCAGATTTCTCTATGGTCATAACGTTGGCCGTAACCGGACTCCCTGAACTCCATCCGATACTCCAGAGGATCTTGCCCGTGGTCTCATTCTTTAGATGGCTCACAGGATATTCCCACTGGGAGAGTTCGGCCATATCACCCTTACGGGAGAAGGTGATCTCTATTACGCTGATATCTGCTACTCCTGTTCCCTTTTCCACTTTTAATCTATAAACGGTCCAGGAGGCTTCTGGTTTCTTCGCCTCTTTCTGTTCTGTAGAGCTACCAACCCTTATAAAGACCCGTCCATCCGATAAGACCAGCCTGTTATCGGTCGATTGGTCGAGGTCCAGGCCCGCCGACCTCCACTCGCTTCCCTGGGATACCCCGCCGGAGCCCCAGCGCCACTTCTGCGTCGTGGCCACAGAACTCCAGTCTTTAGCAGGCCTGGCGCTCCAGACATGCTCTCCCAGCGAGAAACCGACATATTTTGAACCCTCACCATGCCTGGTAAGTATCCCTTCATACTTCCCGCTGTCACTATTGAACCTGACCATCATACGATAACGATTCCCAGGATCGGTTGACTCCCATTCCCCTTCAAGGTTTAGTTTTTTTAGCCTTACCGGTACCGAGGTTCCCCTTACCCCGGAACGGACGACGAGCCTGTCTCCTGCCCTGACCCCGAGACCCGATACGGACACAGGCCTCTCGGAGCGGAATACCCCCGTAGCGGGACCGGTTTCAATGAGTTCCACCCTGATGCCAGCATCCTCCCCTTTACTCTTCGGATAGACCTGAACAAGCGCAACGTCCTTCAATGAGGCACAGGCAGACTTCCCCTTCGCCTCGATGGAGAATTTCCCTCCCGGCGAGACCTCTTGCAAACCCCTTGTAAACCCTTCATCCATCACCTGCAAAGAGCTGAGCTCTGCAAGCTCCTTGCTGCCCGGAGACAATTCCTCTCCCGGTTTGAAGAGGAGCTGGATGTTGGCAAACTCGAAGTCGTCGATGTCGCCGTTGGCATTGGAGCCATCAGCCCTGATCTCCAGGGTATTCTTCCCCGGTTTCAGTGCACATGGATCGATGGGAATCTCTACTACGGTTGCACTTCCGTCAGGATGAGAGGCATTGAGCGTCCCCACCTTCTTCCCATTGATCAGTATGGGGTTTTCCTCTTCTGCCCCTTTTACGGTCAACCTGAGCTTTATGCCGATAGCAGAGGAAGCAGAAAGCCTGTCTTCCGGAACCTCGAACTCCCTCGTATAATCTGTCGCCTCTGCCTCGGGTTTTTGGAAGCGAGAGTTGATGGCGCCCTGGTAGTGGCCATTACCGAGGTGATGAAGGGAGGCATCTATCGGGAGGACATCTTTCGAGACCTTTGAGAGCCGGATATCCGCTCTGGGGAACTCTTCCCTCTTTACTATGCTGGTTGAGGTGTTATAACCCTCTTTATCCGCCCGGATAATCAACTGGTCTGGCACCGGGAAGTCTCCAGGAATCTCCACCCTGTAGCCTCCCTTGGCATCGGACAAGGCGCTATAGATCTTCCCTCCGATCTCCACACTGACAGATGCTCCGGGAAGAGGCGTTCCCTCGGTGGAGGAGACGGTGCCAGAGAGAAGGAGAGCCGGGATAGGTAGCGGACCTTCTTCCTTGGCTCCCCTCCCCTCCGCCACACCGGTTATCGTGATTGCCCTGTTGTTCTCCTTCGGGTCAGACTCATCACCGCTGGCAGCTACACTCGCCCTGTTTACCAATGTCTCTCCCGGTGGAAATGCATCGGCAGAGACTACGATCGTCACCGCGACCCTATCTCCGGCAGCAACGTCGTCCAGATCGCAGATCAGTACCCCAGCCACCATATCGCAACTACCCTGAGAGGCAGTGGCGGAAACAAAGGTGGTATCAAAGGGGAGGCTGTCAGCAACGGTGACAGCCTCAGCGGTATCAGGTCCCTGGTTGGTTACCACGATTCGGTAGGTTAATTTTTGTCCCACCTGCACCGGATCGGGCGCCGCTTCCATCTCTATGACCAGATCCGCCGTAAATCG
>RFHZ01000336.1 GCA_003696125.1 Nitrospinota bacterium | reverse complement strand
CTCCAGAGGCCATGCATACCCTCAGTAACGATCATGCCCCTCTCCGGCCGGTTGGCTCCGGCTACAGGAGGCAGCGGGTAGCGGAAAGGAGTGGAGAATGGAAACCAGGACCCGGATCACGGCACAGGAGTTCTGGCAGCTCGGCGAAGGTGACCGCCGGCGAGAATTGATCAACGGCGAGGTGGTGGAGATGGCACCGGTGGGAGGAGTGCACGGAAAGCTTACCGGAAAGATCTATCGCCGGCTGGCAGAACATGTAGACCGGCAGGGCGGGGGAGAGGTGCTGGTCGGGGATGTCGGCTTTGTGCTCTCCCTGCCCTATGACCCGGAACGGGTGCGGGCCCCGGATATCGCCTTTGTCTCTCACCATCGCCTGCCCGAAGGCCACCTCCCCACCGGCTTCCTCTCCGGTGCCCCGGATCTGGCCGTGGAAGTGCTCTCCCCGGCTGATGATCCGGTCGATATCCAGCAAAAGGTGCGCGACTACCTGGAAGCAGGGGCCCGGCTCGTCTGGATCGTGGCTCCCCAGGCCCGGACGGTGACCGTGTACCGGCCAGATGGCTCGGCCCGCCTGCTGCGGGAGACGGAGAGCCTGGAGGGAGAAGAGGTCCTGCCCGGCCTGCACATCCCGCTGAGCGAAGTGTTCTAGAATGTATCGGGTAGCCTGAGTGCCTGGTTTATTGTCGTCAAGTGTTCCGGTTCGGCGCGTAGGGGCACAGCAACGCTGCGCCCCTCCCTCCTGAAACCTCCTCTTGCCCTGGGGGTGTTTCCCGGCTGCTGATCTCTCCCTGCCCACCTGGTACACTGGTCTTGCGGGAAGGGAAAGTTGGGTCAAGCGGCACCAGGTAAACAACAGGCCGTTGGTGCAGGTTCTGCAACAAGAGCTGGATGCCGGCGAGAAGGTGGGCAAATGAGACAGGCACTCCCTTATCCGAGGATCTCATCCACGGATAGGGTCAAAGAAGGGAGTACAGCCAGGGTAAGGTGCGTGTTGGGACCACGCTGTTCGACTACCTGATAGCCCTGAACAGTAGGTTGTCGATAAATTTCTACTATTCCTCTTGACAGGTCTACGAGCCAAATTTCGGGAATTCCAGCGCGGGCGTACAGCGGTCCTTTTATCTCGCGATCATAGTCCGTCGAGGTTTCAGCCACTTCTACTACCAGGAGGACATCGCGCGGGGTAGGGTGAGCAGTAGCATAGAAGTCTGACCGCGGTCGGAGTAAGGTGAGGTCGGGCTGGGGTTCCGAATATTCCCCCACCCGGATAGGGCTCTGGACTCGCACAATGGCTTGCCTCCCCAGCCGTTCAACGAAGAGCTGGGTCAACCGGTCCACACAGGCCGCATGTCTACTCCCAAGGGGTGCCATTTCCACGATCTCTCCTTCGATCAGCTCTACACGGTCGTCCTCCGTGAGGATACCTGCCCTGGCCATCTGGTGATACTCTTCCACTGTAAACAAACGTCTGGCCAGTTGCACGCTCATGTGCACCCTCCTCTTGTAGAATTTCCTTTCTAATTTTCTCTCTCTCTGCGGGGCCACTGCCCAGTATCCTGGTACCCCGTACTCGCCATAGTGAGAAGCCTTTGTTCTCAGGTCATGGAGCTTTCGGATAGGGGAACTCTTCTGCGAGTATTTGTGTCATCCAGCATGGCTCTTTTCTGAGAAGCACTATAACTGAGTGCGTCTCGAAAAACAAGTGTTGAATTCATTCTCCCCAAGGCTACCAGATGGTGCAGCAAACTGGCCGGGGAGAGCGGACTGGCTCCGGCTTCTCCCACCGGTGGCGGGGAGCAGGGAGAGCCGCGCTTGCAGGGGTAGCGGTCCTGACAGGGGATGAGGATTCCTGTGGGCGCAGCAGCGCTGTGCCCCTACCTCCTGACCCCCCCTTGCCCTGGGGGCATTTCTCGGCTGTTGATCTCTCCATGCCT
>RFHZ01000335.1 GCA_003696125.1 Nitrospinota bacterium | reverse complement strand
GTGCAGTTCTTCTCCCAGCTCGAACTCTCCCCCCAGGAATGGCAGATCGGCCAGCGGATCCTGAAGGAGATCCGCGAGCGCCTCCAGTTTCTGGTCAATGTAGGTCTCGACTACCTCACCCTGGACAGGGCAGCGGCCACCCTCTCCGGTGGGGAGGGACAGCGCATCCGCCTGGCCACCCAGATCGGCTCCAGCCTGGTCGGGGTCCTCTATATCCTGGATGAGCCGAGCATCGGCCTGCATCAACGGGACAACCGGCGTCTCATCGCCACCCTGCAACGGTTGAAAGAGCTGGGGAACACGGTCATCGTGGTCGAACACGACCGCGATACCATCCTCTCCGCCGACTTTGTGCTCGACCTGGGACCCGGTGCCGGGGTGCACGGGGGATACGTGGTGGCGCAAGGCACACCGGAAGATATCATGCGTAATCCTGATTCCCTGACCGGCCGCTATCTCTGCGGTGACCTGACCATCCCGGTTCCACGAGCGCGACGCCGGGGAAACGGTCACTACCTGACCGTTGTCGGTGCACGGGAGAACAATTTGAAGAATATTACGGTGCAGTTTCCGCTGGGGGTCTTCACCTGTGTCACCGGTGTTTCCGGCTCGGGCAAGAGCACCCTGGTCATCGATATCCTCTACAAGGCCCTGGCCCATAAGCTGCACCGGGCAGCCGAGCGACCGGGACAGCACCAGGAGATCCTGGGCATCGAGCACATCGATAAGGTGATCGACATCGACCAGTCCCCGATCGGGAGAACGCCTCGCTCCAATCCGGCCACCTATACCGGTGTGTTCACCGATATCCGGGCCCTGTTTGCCCAGACCCCAGAAGCCCGGCTGCGTGGATACAAGCCGGGTCGCTTCAGCTTCAACGTGAAAGGGGGACGCTGCGAAGCCTGCCAGGGGAACGGGATCATCAAGATCGAGATGCACTTCCTCCCCGATATCTATGTGCGCTGTGACGTGTGCAAGGGGAAGCGGTTTAACCGGGAAACCCTGGAGATCAAATACAAGGGGAAGACGATCGCCGATGTGCTCGCCATGACCATCGACGAAGCGCTGGAGTTCTTTGCCCCGGTGCCCCAGATCGCGTCCAGGCTGCGCACGATCAGCGAGGTCGGTCTCGGCTACATCCAACTGGGACAGTCCGCCACCACCCTCTCCGGAGGAGAAGCGCAGCGGGTCAAGCTCTCCAAAGAGCTGAGCCGGAAGAGCACCGGACGGACCCTGTACATCCTGGATGAACCGACCACCGGGCTCCACTTTGCCGATATCCAGAAGCTGCTCCAGGTCTTGAATCGACTCACCGATGCCGGAAACACGGTGATCGTGATCGAACACAACCTGGATGTGATCAAGACCGCCGATTACATCATCGATCTGGGTCCAGAAGGGGGAGAGGCAGGAGGTGAGGTGATCGCCTGTGGAACCCCGGAAGAGGTGAGCCGGATGCCTCATTCCTATACCGGGCAGTTCCTACGAGCCGTGTTGAATGGAGAGTGATCTGCCAGAGAGGAGTTTTGCCTACCGGCCATGCGTAACATCAAGATGACCCTGGAATACGACGGGACCGCCTATCACGGCTGGCAGATCCAGCAGGAGCAGCCGACCATCCAGCAGGTGGTGGAGGAGGCGCTCTCCACCATCCTGAACACCCCGACCCGGGTCTTTGCCTCGGGCCGGACCGATGCCGGTGTCCATGCCCTGGCCCAGGTAGCGCACTTCCGTACCGAATCCCCTATCCCCCTCCCTTCCCTGCTGCGCGGGGTAAATAGCCTCCTCCCCCCCGATATCGCCGTGAAGGAGATGGTGGAGGTGCCGGACGACTTCCATGCCCGCTACTCTGCCCGGGGAAAGATTTATAAATACCAGATCCTGACCGGTCCCCTCCCTTCTGCCTTCCTTCATCGCTACGCCTGGCATATCCCACGACCGCTGGATCTCTCGGCCATGGAAAAGGCGGCCCGCCTCCTGGAAGGGACGCACGATTTCACCTCTTTCCGCGGTCGCAAATGCATGGCTCCCAGTCCGGTGCGGACCATCTCGCGCATCTGGTTCTCCTCCTCTCCTCCCCTGCTCACCATCTTCTTCCAGGCCAACGCCTTCCTCAAGCACATGGTCCGCAACCTGGTCGGCACCCTGGTAGAGGTTGGACTCGGCAAAAGAGCCCCCACCGACATCCCCCGCATCCTGGCCGGCCGGGATCGACGCCTGGCCGGTCGCACCGCTCCCCCACAGGGACTCTTCCTGGTCAAGGTGCTGTACGACGGGGATACAGGGTCGGATACAGAGACGGCTACCCCGCACCTGTTCGTCTGATCGCTCCTGGCCTCATTCCTGCCAGACACCGCTACGCTGTAGAGCCGGATAGAGCCGGGTATAGCGGGCATAGAGTCTTTCGTACACCTCTTTTAGGGCGAGATCCGGCTTTTCCACCTCTCCCAGTGGATGCACGGCCCGGGTCACCGCCGTCTCCACATCCGGGTAGAGTCCTACCCCGACTCCGGCGAGGAGGGCAGCCCCAAAGGCCGGACCTTCCTCAACAGCCAGCCGTTGCAGGGGGAGCCCCAGGATGGCAGCCAGGATCTTACGCCATACCGGGCTCTGCACCCCTCCTCCCACGGCCTGGAGTACCCTGGGATTTACTCCCAACCCCTGGATACGGACCAGGGAATCCTTGAGGGCAAAACCGACTCCTTCCAGGAGGGCACGTACCAGGTGTTCCCGGCGATGAGCAAGGCTCAGGCCGATCCAGGCACCCCTGGCCTGCGGGTCCATGTGCGGTGTCCGCTCTCCGGCCAGGTAGGGGAGGAAATAGAGACCTTCTGCCCCTGGAGAAACACGGGCAGCTTCCTCCAGCAGCAGGTGATAGGGATCCTGACCGGTACGGCCGGCTACCGCCTCTTCCTCCGAACCCAGGGTATCCCGGTACCAGCGGAGACTCCCTCCGGCGGAGAGGACCACTCCCATCAGATGGTATTTTCCCGGTACCGCATGGCAGAAGGCATGGAGGGCACCGGAGGGATCGATCTTGAGCGTGTCGCTGTGGGCAAAGACCACCCCAGATGTCCCGAGAGAGACCAGGGCACTCCCTTCCCGCACCACCCCACTCCCCACGGCAGCAGCAGCATTATCCCCACCTCCGGCCATGATCGGCAGGCCTGCCGGGAGTCCACTGGCCAGGCTCCCCTCCCTGGAGACTTCCCCGGTCACCTCTGGTCCCTCGTACACCCGGGGAAACCAGGACAGGGGAAGGTCCAGCGCCTGCAGGATTTCTGCCGACCAATCCCGTTCTCTGAGAGCAAGGAGCAGGGTGCCGGCCGCATCAGAGGCATCGGTAGCCAGGACTCCGCTCAGGCGGTAGCGGAGGAAATCCTTGGGGAGGAGAATGTAGCGCACACGCCGGTACGCCTCTGGTTCATGCCGGCGCAGCCAGAGGATCTTGGGAGCCTGGAATCCGGTGAGTGCCGGGTTTCCGGCGATTGCCCGCAGGCGATCGGCACCGACACGCTCCTCGATCTCCTGGCACTCGGCTGCGGTGCGCTGATCGTTCCAGAGCAAAGCGGGCCGGATGACCTCTCCCTGCGCATCCAGGAAGACCGCACCGTGCATCTGACCGGTCAGCCCCAGGGCCACCATCCTCCTGGAACTCTGGCGAGCCGCAGCGGCTAATGCGCGCAGCACCTGGCAGGAGGCATCCCACCAGTCTTCCGGGTCCTGCTCGCTCCAGCCCGGACGGGGGGTGAGAAGCGGGTAGGGGACAGCGGCACGGGCAAGCACTTCGCCTGTGGGGCTCACCAGAAGCCCCCTGGCTCCGGTAGTGCCGATATCGAGGCCGATACAGCATGGCGAT
>RFHZ01000334.1 GCA_003696125.1 Nitrospinota bacterium | reverse complement strand
CTCGAAGGCTATACGCCGGAGAGCGCCGCCCTGCAGGAGCTGCAGCCCGAACTCGCGGACCGCTGGATCCAGAGCCGTCTGCAGCGGGTCATCGACGCGGTGCGGCAGGCGCTCGAGGCCTATGCCTTCAACGAGGCGGCGCATGTCCTGTATCATTTCGTCTGGCACGAACTCTGTGACTGGTATATCGAGCTGGTAAAACTCCGCCTGGAGGGGAGAGTTGAGGAGAAAGAGACGGCACGCCAGGTCCTCTTCCGGGTCTTAGAGACGACCTTCCGCCTTCTCCATCCCTTCATGCCTTTTGTCACAGAAGAGCTGTGGCAACACCTCCCCCATACCGGGGAGAGTATCATGATCGCCCCGTACCCGGAGAAAGAGGCGGCCTGGGTGGATCAGCAGGCGGAACAGGAGATGCAGTTTCTGCAGGCTGTGATTACCGGTATTCGCAATATTCGAGGAGAGATGAACCTGGCCCCCTCCCAGAAGATCACAGCCCTGATCAACGCTCCCTCACCAGCTTCACGGACCCTGTTACAGAACCATGCTTCCTATATCTCACATCTGGCCCTTGTGGAGTCTCTGTCCATCGGAGAAGGAATAGCCAAACCCCCCTCCGCCGCAACCGCGGTGGTGGGTGAGGTCGAAATCTATGTTCCTCTGGCCGGTCTGATCGACTTTGCCGCCGAAGAGCGACGCTTACGGAAAGAGCTGGCCAGGGTGGAAAAGGATCGCCAGGCGAGTGGAGCCAAATTGGCCAACACCCAGTTCCTGAGCCGGGCTCCGGCCGAGGTTATCACCAAAGAGCGAGAAAAATACCAGCAACTGGAACAGAAGTATCAGAAGCTAGTCGCTGCTCTCCAGCGCCTGGCAGAGCTGCAGTAATAAAGGAAGCGGATGGCCAGGATCTGATGCGTTGTGTCCGTGGATTTCATAACCTATATCCAGGACTTACATACGCAAAGCTTTGGATGGACGCTCTACTTCTTCCCGGTAATCGATTCGACTAATACCCGTCTTAAAGCCCTGGCACGGCAGGGGGCAGAAGCGGGGACGGTGGTGTGGGCTGGGGTACAGTACCGGGGG
>RFHZ01000333.1 GCA_003696125.1 Nitrospinota bacterium | reverse complement strand
GGAACCCGCATCCCATCTGCCACGGCATTGATGCCATTGGTTATCCCATAGACATAAGCCGCTTCGTACCAGTACGCATCGTCAGCATATCCTTGCAGCTTCCCGGCTGCCGTATGGGAAGTGACTCAGTAGGCACAGGAATTGATGGCACTGACCGTAACCGCGATCATCTCCTTCTGACACCGCTTGAGTACCCCGTCGGCCATGGCCCGACGACTGCAGCGGCCGTGAGTATGGGACATCTCAGGCTGAAAGGAGAGGACACGTGACATCTTGGGGATAAAATCGACGTTGAACCAGGTCTTGGTGCCCTCAAAGTGCCTTTGTATTTCTGGGGGAAACTCGTGTTCTTCCAGGATACGTACCGTTTCCATACCTTCCTCCTTAGAGATGCGAAACGAGGTGAGCGCTACCAGCCCTTCCTCCCTGCCAGGACCAGAGGTTTTTTTCTCGCCGCTGTTTGAGGTGAGAAAAGAGAGTACAAAACAAAAGAGGTGGTGATACTTGATCCTCCCCCTCTTCTATGCTACATTAGGAGTAGAGAGATGGTTTTTCCTCCTTCTTGAGATGTGGTCTCCTTTTTCGCGGGTAGATATCTCGACACCGCTGGATGATTTCCTGCCCTCTTCGAGCGAGAAAACCGCCTCTGGTTTTGTAACCTGTAGGCTGTTTGTCGAGATATCACCCGCTTTTACTTTGGCAGGCAGGTTGCGACTCAACCCTATCTCTAGACCGGAGAGGAAGGCGTGGCAGGGCCTTGGGCAATGTGCAAGGCTTCTCTGTAAGCCTGTTGAAGCTGGATAAACGCTTCATGACTTCCTCCCTGGTCCGGATGGGTGTGCAGGCACTTACGATGATAGGCTCGTTTAATCTCGGCTACGGTACTCGTCGTAGCGATCCCCAGAAGGGCAAAGCAGGAAAGGTCGGACCGATAGACCGAAGGCGGAGAGTCGCTATGGTGATCACGCCTTCTATCCTGCCCATTCCGGGTCCTCTGTTGCCGGGTGATCAGACGATACATCGCCCGCGCCGTTGCCTGAGGCCTGGTCTGGGTTACCAGAGCGATCTCTTCACGGGAGAGCGGATAGTAGAGGTAACACCAGCCCAGCTCGAGGGCACAGCCGGGCATGACCGGGACTTTGCGTCGCACGTATTGAGGACGCTCTTCCGGTAAGCAGGCTCCTGCCTTCCTTCTCCCCTGCGCTTCGGCTAAGGCTTTGCTCTTTTCGTACCCGTAGTAGAGGGGGACCTCGTCCTGGCATACCACCCAGAACCACCAGGAGAGATTGAGATGGAAAAGGGAGAAGTAGGGTTTGGTCCGGTACTGCTCCAGCTCCAGCTCATCGATCCACCTGACGCCATCCGGAAGGAAATAGGTTCCCCGTTTCCTCACGCTGCTTCTCTCTCGCTTCCGCTATCCTGGTCCGTTTCCCGTTGTACGCTACCAGCCCTAACTTTGTACCCACTTTGTTGCCGTTGCCCTGTGTAAGGGCGCAGCGCGCTGCGCCCCTACCAGATACCTGTGGCCCCTGTGCCTGCCTATTCTCGGATTACCTGCCGGTAGGCCGGCTTCATCGTAAGACCGGTCCCATCGGTGTAGATCTGCTTTATCTCTACAAAGTCGTCGATACCGTAAGGACCGAGCTCTCGTCCCATACCGCTCTGCTTGTATCCACCCCAGATCCCTTCTACCGGCTGCGTGTACGCATCCCAGACCCAGACGGTACCGGCCCGCACCTGGCGTGCCACACGCAGTGCCCGTGCCGGATCACCGCTCCAGACCGCTGCGGTCAAACCATAGGTGACATCGTTGGCCAACCGAATCGCTTCGGCTTCATCTGTGAAGGAGGTGACGGCAAGCACCGGTCCGAAGATCTCCTCCTGGGCCAGCTTCGAGGAGTTATCCACCTCGTCGAAGATGGTCGGAGCCACGAAGTACCCGTTATCATACTCGGGACCGCTCAGCTTATGGCCGCCGATGACCAGCTTGAAACCGGAATCGAGGCCAGACTTTATGTACTCGAGAACCGTCTTCTCCTGCGACTGGGAGATCATGGGTCCCATGTCCGTCTCCTCAGAAGCAGGGTTTCCAACGCGCAGGGCCTGGGTGAGTTCCACTACCCTGCTCAAGAGGGTATCGTGGATCTCTTTCTGCACCAGGAGGCGAGAAGTAGAGCCGCAGGCCTGACCGGCATTCCGGTACATGCCAAAGACCAGGCTACGAGCGGCTGCTTCGATATCGACATCGGCAAAGGCGATGAAGGGATTCTTCCCCCCGAGCTCGAGACTCACCCGTTTCAGATCCTGGGAAGCCTTTTGCAGGATCTGCTTACCTGTGGTGGTTTCGCCGGTAAAAGAGACCTTGTCGATCTTGGGATTCTCAACCAGCTCGTTCCCCACCACGCTCCCCGGTCCGGAGATATAATTGACGATGCCTGGGGGCAGACCGGCTTCATGCAGCAATTTGACCAGCTCATAGGTAGAAGCCGGGGTATAGCTGGCCGGCTTGGCGACCAGGGTACACCCGACGGCTAAAGCAGGAGCAACTTTGCGGGCAGTTTGGGTCAAGGGGAAGTTCCAGGGGGTGATCATCCCCACCACCCCCACCGGCTCTTTTATCAAGGTGATCAGGGAACCGTTCGGTAAAAAGAGCGATTCTCCATAGAGCTTGCTACAGTAACCGGCATAGAACTCGAAGACACCTGCTGCTGCTCCAATGTGGGGAATAGCCTGCCGCATCGGCATCCCGACCTCCAGGCTGACGACTTTGGCCAGGCGGGGGGTCTGGGCACGGAGCAGTTGGGCGGTGGTGTACAAGACGCGTTCCCGCAGCTTGTAGTCGCTGACCCAATTCGCCTTGTTGGAATCAAACGCTTCCCGGGCAGCATCGATGGCGGCGCGTACATCGTCGAGGGTGGCCTCGGCAGCGACAGTAACCGTTTCACTGGTGTTGGCCGGGTTTTCCCTGGCAAATTGCCGGCCATTGCTGGCCCCGGTCTCTTCTCCATTGATGATCAACCGCGCCTGCAACGGGAGTGAAACCTCTGCGCTCATCGTGACACCTTCCTTCTCCATTTACCCTGAAACAATGAAACCTTCCCCTACCAAACCTCTCTAAACCAAACCCTTACTCTAAACCAAGTAAGGAAGAAATGTCAACCATAAAATGCCGTCCCTGGCCAGCCTTCCCACTCCGATCCAGAGTTGACAGGTGAGGCTAAATGGAGTATGGTGGCAACGAAGTTGCTGACCCTTAGATAGGAGGAGGAAATGCCTTTTCGTCCGCAAATCATGGGTACACGTGGGATGGTGGCGACCGAACACTACCTCTCGGCAGTGGCCGGCCTCCAGATGCTCCAGCAG
>RFHZ01000029.1 GCA_003696125.1 Nitrospinota bacterium | reverse complement strand
CTGGCCTACGGAGAACCTCCCCTCCTCATCCTGCGGATGATCACCCGGCAGTTTCGACTCCTCTGGCAGGCCAAGGTATACCGGCAGGCCGGCCATACCGAAGAGCAGATTGCCAAGCAGATCGGCCTGCATCGCTACTTTCTGCGTGAACTGCTCCGCAACGCTGAGCGCTTCGAGACCGAGGAACTCCGCACCATCTTTATGCAATTGCGGCAACTCGATATTACGCTCAAGACCAGATCGATCCCCCCCAGACACTTGTTGGAGAAACTGGTGATCGATCTCTGTCTCTTACGCCGAGGCTAGAGGGGAAGAGAGCGCTTTATGGACATGGCGAGTCAGACGGGAAACTTTGCGGGCAGCGGTGTTGCGGTGGATCACACCCTTGGTAGCCGCCTTGTCGATGAGGGAAATGGCATTACGCAAGGCCTCCTGGGTGGCGGCCTCATCACGATTGGCCATGGCCGCATAGACCTTCTTGATCGCCGTTTTCATACTCGATTTTACCCGACGGTTCCGCTGGCGACGTTTCAGGTTTTGACGCATACGTTTCATTGCCGATTTGTTTCTCGCCACTCTCCATTCTCCTCTCAGGTGGAATAGGGGGATATGCTCAATAATCTACAAGGCATGAATTTATAACAATTCTCTTCGCAACTGTCAAGGGGTTTTGGCTTTTTTCATGTCCGAGTCCTCGCAAAAACAACTGGTAAAAGCCGCCGGTATCATCAGCTCAGCCACAGGTCTCAGCCGGGTACTCGGATTCGTGCGGGACATGATCATTGCCCATATGCTGGGGGCACAGTCGGCAGCCGATGCCTTTTTTGTCGCCTTCAGCATCCCCAATCTCCTGCGGCGACTCTTTGCCGAAGGGGCTCTCTCGGCCTCCTTTGTCCCTGTCTTTACCCAGTACCTCACCGCCAAATCTCCAGGAGAAGCCTGGCGGTTTGCCAATATCATGTTCACCTCCCTCGCCCTGATCCTGGGAGGAGTGACCGCACTGGGGATAACCTTTGCGCCCCAGATCGTAGCGGTCATTGTCCCTGGCTTTTGGTCAGACCCGGAGAAGCTTGCCCTGACCGTGCTGCTGACCCGGATCATGTTCCCCTTCCTCTTCTTCATCGGCTTAACCGCCATTGCCATGGGTGTGCTGAATGCCTGCCAGCATTTTACCGCTCCGGCCCTGGCACCTGTGGTCCTCAACATGGCGATCATCGGGGCAGCCCTGTTTCTCTCCCCCTCCCTCTCTCGACCAGTAATCGGCCTGGCGCTGGGGGTAGTGGTCGGTGGGGTACTGCAACTCCTCCTTCAGTTCCCCTGGCTTTACCAGAAGGGACTGGTCTTCCGTCCCCAACTCTCCTGGAACCATCCCGGGCTGCGACGGGTCCTACTCCTGATGGGTCCCGGAGCACTCGGTTTTGCCGTTGCCCAGGTCAATATCCTTATCGATCGCCTGATCGCCTCCTTCCTGCCGGTCGGGAGCATCTCCTATCTCTACTATGGAAATCGCTTGATCCAGTTCCCCCTGGGCGTCTTCGGCATCGCCATCTCCGTAGCCATCCTCCCCCTCTTCTCCCAGCAGATGGCACAGAATCGGCTCGCCGAAATGAAGACGGCTCTCGGTTTCGCCCTCCGGCTTCTCCTCTTCATCACCCTCCCCGCCAGCATCGGCCTGATCATCCTTCGCTATCCGATCATCCATGTCCTGTTTGAACGAGGGGCCTTTACCAGGGAGACCACCGCGGCCACGGCCATGGCGGTGTTCTACTATGCCTTCGGCCTCTGCGCCTTTGCCGGGATAAAGGTGGTCGTCTCCACCTTTTATTCCATGCAAGATACGGCAACCCCGGTTCGCATCAGCATCTATGCCATGCTGCTCAACATCCTCCTCAACCTTCTCCTCATGCACCCACTCAAACACGGAGGCCTGGCGCTGGCCACCTCCCTCAGTTCGTTCTTTAACCTTGCCCTCCTGCTCTGGATCTTACGCCAGCGCATCGGCGCATTAGACGAACACCGCCTCCTCTCCTCCTCCACCAAAATCGGGATGGCGGCGGCAGGGATGGGGGGAGCACTCTACCTGTTGCAGAAGGTCTCCTGGATGGAAACCCCCTTCCTTCTGTACAAAGCCGTGTGGTTGGGGATGGCCATTGTAAGCGGTGGGGGGATATACCTGGGGCTGGCCTTCCTCTTGCGGAGTGAAGAGGTGCTCTTTCTCTATCACCTGTGTGTGCGCAAATGGAAAGGGACGAAGGCATGATCGAATACCGGCCACTGGTGGAAGAATTCGTGCGTTACCTCACCGTCGAAAAAGGGCTCTCCCTGCATACCATCACCGCCTACCGGCAGGATATCCTGGCCTTCTTCTCCCGTCTCCCTCACCACCTCCGTCGCTTAGACCGGATAGGGAAAAAGGAGATCGTGCGTTACCTGAGCCTGCGTAAAGAAGAAGGCCTTACCGTGAGCTCTCTGGCCAGGCATCTGGCTTCTCTTCGGGCCTTCTTCCTCTTTCTCCTCAAAGAAGGCCATCTCTCACACGATCCCACGGCGAGTATCGCCTCCCCACAACGCGAAAAAAAACTCCCCGTCTATCTCTCTACCACAGAGATGGAAGCCTTGCTGCGACAACCGGATCTCTCTACCCCTCTCGGATATCGCGATGCCACCATGCTTGAACTCCTCTACGCCACCGGCATGCGGGTCAGCGAACTCCTCTCCCTTCGTCTCTCCGACCTCAATCTCGAGGTCGGTTATGTGGTGGTCCAGGGGAAGGGACGCAAGGAGCGACTGATCCCTTTAGGCCGGGCGGCCCGGGAGCGCCTGGAAACCTATCTGCGCATGGTTCGACCCCAGTTCTCCCCCCTCAAGCCTCACGCCCTCCTCTTCGTCAACCGCCAGGGCCGGCAGATGACCCGTCAGAGTTTCTGGCGTCTCTTGCGCCGGTACGGTATCCAGGCCGGGGTGTCCACCCCGGTGACTCCGCATGCCCTGCGCCACTCCTTTGCCACCCATCTCTTAGCCGGAGGGGCGGATCTGCGCTCGGTACAGCAGATGCTCGGGCATGCCGATATCTCCACCACCCAGATCTATACGCATGTCGTGCAGGAGCACTTGCGTAACGTGTACGAAACCTACCATCCACGCGGGAAAAGGAACCTGCAGAGAGGAGAGGGGGAGCGATGACCTCATACACCACCCTGCTCCAGCGATGCCTGGTGGATGCCTATGGTACCCCTCGACCTGCCCTGACCGCTGTCGAGCGTATGCACCTGGTTCAGATCCTGCGAACCTTCCTGCAAAGGAGCATGGAAGAGCTGCACCAGGCCCATCAGGCCGGTGCTGGCGGCAAAGAGATCACCACCCGGCGCACCGCCCTGATCGATAGCCTGATCTGTTACCTCTTCCAGTTGATCACCGAGCACTACCAGGCCTCTGATCTCCTTACCCTGATTGCCATCGGGGGGTACGGGCGTGGTGACCTCAACCCCGGGTCAGATATCGATCTCCTCTTCCTCTACAGGAAACGCTTCTCCAACCCGGCTCCCGACATCGTACGCGATCTCCTGCTTCTCCTGTGGGATTTAAAGCTCGACCTGGGCTGGAGTAGCCGTTCCCTTGCCGACTGCATTCAGTGGGGCAAAAGAGATCTGACCGTGAAGACCTCCCTCATCGAATCCCGCTACCTGACAGGGAATAGAACCCTGTATGATCAATTTACCCGGAGTATCCGGGCGTATATACTCGGGCGAGACATCGATACCTATATCCGCCAGAAATGGGAAGAGCGCATGCGACGATATGCCAGCTATGCCGGGGTTCATGTCTTGCTCGAACCGAACGTTAAGGAGAGTCCTGGTGGCCTGCGTGACTATCACTTTGCCCTCTGGGCGGGAACGGTCAAGTTCGGTCTCCACTCCATCCCGCAACTCGCCGAGACCGGACTGATACCCATCACCCAGATCCGGCGGGTGGAGCAGGCCTATGACTTCCTGCTCCGTATCCGTAACGACCTTCACTTTAGCGCAGGACGGAAAAGCGATGTACTCCAGATCGGAATGCATGCAGAAATCGCCCGTCGCCTGGGATATCCTGCAGAGGATCCCTGGCAGGCCGGAGAACGGTTTATGCGAGATTACTACCTCGCGGCCAACACCATCGCCCAGTTTTCGCAAACCATCTTCGAAAAATGTCTTCCTCCCAAAAAAAGGACAAGACCGGTGACAGATACAACTCAGCTTCTCGTTGATCAGGGAGTACTCCTCACCCCGGAAGGGATAGATCTGCAGGGGGAATCCGGGCTATGGCTGCGGCAGAATCCCTCCCTGCTCTTAAAACTCTTCCTTTACCAGCAACAGACCTCGCTCCCCTTAAGTGCACCATTGCAGGAAGCCATCCGTGCTCATCTCTTCTTGATCGATGATGCCTTCCGGCAGGCTCCTGAGCACCGCGATCTCTTCATGGAGATCCTGCAGGGGGAGCATGCTGCCCAGGTGTTACGTGCCATGCATGAATTGGGGATCCTTGCCCAATACCTCCCCGAATTTGCTCCCCTGACCTGCCTGGTCCAATACGACTTCTATCATAAGTATACGGTGGACGAACATACCCTGCGCAGCATCGAGTATCTGGAAGCCCTGGCCACCACGCAGGAGCGGGAGTTGAAAGACCTGGCCAAGATCTACCGCCGTCTCCCCCATCCTGCCGTGGTAAAGCTCGCTCTCCTGCTCCACGATACAGGCAAAGGGGGGAAGGGAGAGCATGTAGAGAGGAGTGTGGAACGGACACGGCAGGCGACACAACGTCTGGGCCTCAGCGAAAAGATTTGTGATCAGGTGCTCTTTCTGGTCAAACACCACCTGCTCATGAACCATATCGCCCAGCGGCGCGATATTCACGATCCCAAAATCGTTGATGAGTTTGCCCGCACCGTGGTCAACGTGGAAAACCTCGACATGCTCTACCTGCTCACCTATGCCGATATCAAAGCGGTAGGCCCCGGTGTCTGGACGGTATGGAAAGGAGCCCTGCTCTGGGAACTCTATCTCTTGACTCGCCGCCATTTACTTCCAGAAGAGGAGGTGGTACTGACCGGTGAAGCCCTGATCGAGCAGCGTCGTCAGGAGGTCAGCCAGGCGCTACAGGACCGGGTGGACCAGGCAACGATTGATGCCCATTTCACCCTTATGCCCTACAAGTACTTCATCTCCACCCCCCCCGAACGTATCTACCAGCATATTCTCTTGATGGAAAAGCTCAAAGAGCAACCGCTGGCCATGAAACATATCCATAACTTTGAAGTCGGCTATTCGGAGTTGATGGTCTGCATGCCGGATCAACCCGGGAATTTTGCCAAGCTGGCCGGCATCCTGGCCTCCCACGCGATCAATATCCTGGGAGCCCAGGTGTACAGCCGAAGCGACGGCATCGCCATCGATACGCTCCAGGTCGAAAGCCTGGATAAACAACCGATCCGCGATGAACGCCTCTGGCAGGAGGTCTACGCCGATCTCTATGCCATTCTCATTACCAGAAGCAAGCGCATCGAGGATCTCTCCATCCCTGTAAGCGGGCAGAGATATTTCACCCACCGTGAGCAGACGCTTCAGATCCCGACCGAAGTCCAGATCGATAACCGGATTTCCGATACCCACACCGTGATCGAGGTCTCTACCTATGACCGGCTGGGGCTCCTCTATCTCATCACCCGTTGTCTGTTCACCCTGGGTATCGATATCTATCTGGCCAAGATTTCTACGGAGGGGAACCGGGTGATGGATGCCTTCTACATTACAGACGTGCACGGGAACAAACTCCTCGATTCCCAACGGGTGGCCGAAGTGCAACAGGCCTTGATAGACACCCTCTCCTAGTCCTCTCGAGGAGGTGCCGGCCAGGATGGTAACATGATATTCTGTCTCATAGAGTGAGAAAGCGTATGCGCAACCAGCAACGAGCAGCCCACGAGTATCATACCGCAACCAAGCTCTCCCCCGCCAGCATCCGTACCCAGCCCCACTTCCTGGACTGGGAGAATAAACCCTCCCTGTATAAGGTCTACCCAGGAGCTCCCTCCTTTCCCCTACCCACCACTTTCCCCCAGCCAGACCAGGATACACTCTCCGTCCTGCAACAGTCGAGGGTCTCCCAGACAGAGGGAGAGTTCACCCTGACCTCTCTGGCCCAGCTCCTCTTCTTCTCTGCCGGCCTGACCAAAAAGAAGACCTTTAGGGGAGGGGAGGAGTACCATTTCCGGGCCGCTCCCTCGGCCGGAGCCCTCTATCCGGTGGAAATCTATCTGATCACCACCTCCCTCCCCTCTCTCCCGGCCGGAGTCTATCACTTCTCTCCTGCCCACTTCTCCCTGACCCAGCTACGGGCAGGAGACTACCGGGGGGTGTTAGAGG
>RFHZ01000332.1 GCA_003696125.1 Nitrospinota bacterium | reverse complement strand
GGCCCGCCTGCTCGGCCAACCTTTCACTTCTGAGGTCTTTATCCAGGAGTACGATGTGGTGCAGCCCCCTCCCCCCCTTTCCCGTACCCGGGATAAGACCATCGCCCTGATCACCAGCGGCGGCATGGTGCCCAAGGATAATCCGGATCGCCTCGGATCCGCCCGGGCGGAAAGCTTCTTCCGCTATAACATTGCCGGGCTCTCGGAACTGCAACCTGGCGAGTGGATATCGGTACACGGTGGATTCAATACCCACTGGCTGAACACGAAGGACCCGAACTATGCCCTGCCCCTCCGGGCGGCCAGGGATCTGGAGACGGCAGGGGTTATCGGGAAGATATACGATGTGTACTTTGCCACCACCGGCAACCAGACCGCGGTGACCGAAGCGCGACGCATGGGGCGTGCCATCGGCCGGGAACTGCAGGAACAGGGGGTCGATGCCGCCCTGCTGGTGGCCACCTGAGGGAGCTGTAATCGTTGCGGGGCAACGATCAGCAAGGAACTGGAACGGCAGGGGATCCCGGTGGCCATGATCTCCGCCCTTCCTCTGATACCGCTTGCCGTGGGGGCCAACCGGGTTGTTCGTGGGGTCCGGGTAGAGCATGTGTGTGGAGATCCCAGCCTCTCTGCGGAGAGGGATCGAGAGCTTAGCCGGCGCCTCATCCTCACGGCACTACACGCCCTGCAGACGGCGGTGGAGAGGCCGACCCTCTTTGAACCGACCGAAACGCTCGAGAGCAAGGAGGTGGCCCATGCTTGAGATCGGCTCTTTTCCGGTCAAGGAGATGGTCTTGGGAACCCGGACCCGCTGGCAGGATGGGGTTCTGGAGATCGACCAGGAAGAAATCCTCGCTCTCATCCACACCGATCCCCACATCCGGGAAGCCGCGGTGGACATCGTGCGTCCCGGGGAGCCGGTACGCGTCATCAACTATACCGATGTGGTAGAGCCCAGGGTGAAGGTGGAAGGACCGGGTGTGGTGTATCCAGGGGTCTGTGGTCGTCCCACCACCCGTGTAGGGACGGGTCGTACCCATCGCCTTGCCGGATGCGCAGTGGTGGAGTGCATCGACAAGCGGCTCCTGAGCGAAGAGGAGCGCTACTATCCCAAACGGAGACAGACCGGTTCACCCGATCCTTTCTTTGACATGAGCGGACCCAACGCTGTCACCCCGTATGCTTCCCTCCTGAACCTGTGTCTTACTATGGTGGCTCCCCCGGAGTTGACCGCAGAAGATCGGCACCATATCCTCCATGCGGCGACCCTCCGCGTGGCAGACCGGCTGGCCCAGACTGTTGCCCACCTGACACCTCCGGACAGAGAGGTCTTTGACCTGAGGCCTCTACCAGACCGGCCAGGTGCCGTGTTCATCCCCCATCTCTCCTCGACAGAATGGGTCACCGGCGCCCGCTCCTGCATCGGCATAGCAGTCTACGGGCAGACCCGCCTCTCTGCCCCCTGGTTGCTGGATGGTACCGAGATGCTGGACGGTGCCGTCTCTCAAGGGCACACCTGGATGC
>RFHZ01000331.1 GCA_003696125.1 Nitrospinota bacterium | reverse complement strand
GGCAAGGGGAGTAGAGAAAACCCCTCCTGAGCCGAGGCCCCCTTCCCCAGGAATTTCTTCTGCACCCCCAGCTAGGGGTGAGAGTCCCTCTCCCCGTCCGGAGACGGTAAAGGGAGAAAGGGGACAGCCTGGACAATCCCCGCCTCTTCCTCCATCCGGGACAGCAGGGAAGGCTCCTTCCTCGCGCCTGCCTGGCGGGACAGGCGGGTCAGGCGATACCCTGGTCCCTCCTGTTCCCCGTTATAACCCTCCTCCTTCCTATCCCCGCAAGGCACGAAGGTTTGGCTGGGAGGGTACGGTACTGCTGATCATAGAGGTGCGACCGGATGGGAGGAGCGGGAAGATCACCGTCAAAAAGAGTTCTGGCTATCCCCTTTTGGATCGGGCCGCGATCCGGACCGTCCGCAAGTGGCGCTTTACACCGGCTCGCAGACAAGGAACGCCTGTCTCGGCTACGGTGGAACTCCCCGTGGTCTTCCGTCTGGATCGCCGATAATGAGGAAATTTTTTTCTTGACTCTTTTTCCCGCTTTGATATGATGGCTTCTGTCCTGTAGGGTCCTGGAAAGGAGGAATTTCCTCTGGATAGTGAGAGGAGATAGCCTTTAGGGGAAGACAGGGGAGGAGAATTCCGATGTCCGGGTTAACCTTTTTGAGGGAGGGAAAAGCGATGAAAACAGCACAATGGTTTTTCCGTATGGCGGTGTGTATAGGGGTGGCGCTGGCCATGATGGCTCTTGTCCCACTTCCGGTGAGAGGACAGCCGGTGGGGATGTCTCGATTGCTCAATCCAGACCCCAACGACTGGCCGATGTATCACCGGACGTATAAATCGTGGCGGTACAGCCCCCTCTCCCAGATCAACAAGTTTAACGTGAGCAAGCTTTCCGTCGCCTGGGTCCACCAGCCGGGAACCATCACCCAGGGACTGGAATCGACCCCGATCGTGGTCGATGGAGTGCTTTACTACAGTGCCTCCTATAACCGGGTATTTGCCCTGGATGCGGCGACCGGTAAGGAGATCTGGCACTACTATCCCAAGCTTGATCCGGTGGTAGACACCCTCTTCTTCCAGCCCTTCAACCGGGGAGTGGCCGTCGGGTTGGGCAAGGTCTACATGGGAACCCTGGATGGCCGGGTCATTGCCCTGAACCAGAGGACGGGTGAGGTGGTCTGGGAGACGCAGGTGCTGGATACCAAGAAGTGTAGCTGTAACTTTACCGCTGCTCCTCTGGTGGCCAAAGACAAGGTGTATATCGGCCAGACGGCTGGTGAACTCCCCATCCAGGGGAAGATCTTTGCCCTGAATGCGCATACCGGGGAGATCGTCTGGGAATTCAATACCATTAAAGAGGATGACCCGAATAGCTGGGGAGGAGATTCGGCCAAGTACGGGGGTGGTGGCGGCTGGATGACCGGCTCCTATGACCCGGAACTCGACCTCGTCTTCTGGGGAACGAGTAATCCTGCCCCGGATTACGACTGGGGTGGTGCCCGGCCGGGAAACAACCTGTACACCTCCTCGGTGGTGGCGCTGGATGCGGATACGGGTGAGCTGAAGTGGTACTACCAGGAGATCCCGCACGACGATTGGGACTACGATTCGGCCCTCGGCGAGATCATGTTCCTGGATCGCAATGGGAAGAAGCTCATCATTCACCAGAACAAGAGCGGGTTTGTCTTTGTCTATGACCGGGTCAACGGTAAGCTCGAAAACGTCTGGCCCATGATCCACACCTACAACTTCGTGAAGACAATCGATCCGAAGACAGGGGAGTTGATCGGCCGCAGGGCACCACGTCTCGGTGGCCCCACCTTCATCTGCCCCTGGATTGCCGGAGGACGCAGTTGGAACTCCGGTTCCTATAACCCGAAGACCGGCCTCTGGTACAACATCGGCATCGAAGCCTGTGAAGAGGTCACCGTGGAGAAGCAGACGCCGATTACCGAGCCTTCGGCCGGCCTCTTCTTCGGTGGCGACCAGGTGGCCAAGCATCCTCCTAACGGAGAGGCCTATGGGCATCTGGACGCGGTCGATCCGGTCACCGGAAAGCGGACCTGGAGCATCAACTTCAAGTATCCTCCTCTGGGAAGCGTCCTCTCCACGGCTGGCGGCCTGGTCTTCCTCGGTGATGTAGAAGGGGTGGTCCATGCCTACGATGCCGATACCGGAGGAGAGCTCTGGAGCTTCCGTACCGGATCCGGACACCGGGGTGGGATCATCAGCTACGCGGTCAACGGCAAACAGTACATCGTGGTGCCCAGCGGACTCGGCTCTCTGGTCCTGGGCCTCTATCCGGCCCTCTGGCCTGAAGTGGCCGATTTCCCTGCCGGTGCAGCCCTGTTTGCCTTTACGCTGAAGTAGTGAGCCAGGGATGATCAATCCAGGGGGAGGAGCCTCCTTCCCCCTGGTGAATACACAGATACCGGTAAGTGTTCAGCCGTCAGCTTTCCCTACGCGGCCGTATCGATTGGACAGAGGAATTCTCCCTTTGCCCCCTGGCTTCGGCTCGAAACAGGCCTGCCTGCGCGCTGGTTTTCTGCCAGGTGCAGGGATTAGACGCGAGTTCGCTCCCGTCTGGGAGCCCTCAGACTAGCCTGAAGCCCTATCCCCAAGCTGCCGGTTGAGCACTTACCCTCAATCATAAGTGAGGATGATGATGCGGTGGAGTTTCTTAGTCCTGTTCCTGGGAGGAGTACTCTTGCTGGGACTGGTGGTGACGGCGTCGATGGTGGGGAGACAGGTTCAGGCCGCTCAGCCTGATGGTGCCCTGACTCCTCCTTTTAACCTGGAGGATGAGACGGTGATCGAGGAAGGTGCTCGTCTCTTTCGGCAAAACTGCACCTTTTATTGCCACGGCAAAGAGGGAAGGCAGGCCAGGGCACCGAGCCTGCGTGGCCAGCAGTACACACCAGACTACCTGTTTAATAAGATCTATAATGGGGCAAGGGCCATGCCAGCGTTTAAGCTCCGCCTGTCCCAGGAAAAAATCTGGAAGCTTGTTGCTTATATCCTCTCTCTTGCCAATGAAAAGGAGAATTGACCATGCTGGTGCGTGTTGTGTTGCTTTTACTCCTCTGGATGGCAGGCCTGCTGCTTGCTCCGGTCCAGGGGGCTCCGCTCGCCGAAATCCAGAAACGAGGGACTCTGAATGTCTGTGCCCATCCTGATGCCCTTCCCTTTTCCAGTCAGAGTCGGACCGAACCGGGATTCCAGATAGAGATCGCAGAGGAGATCGCCCGGAAACTCGGTGTCCAACTGGACGTGCGATGGATCATCTTTCGCTACCATGCCCGCCGGGCGAACTGTGACGCCACGATCGGGTCGATCGTGATGCTGGACAAAAAAGAAGAGGGCAGGCGCCGTGTCCGCCAGACCAGGCCGTATGCGGGGAGCAGGTACGTGCTGGTGGTATCCCCAAACAAGAGCGGGGTGCAGAGCCTGGAAGATCTCAAAGGCGCCAAGGTCGGAGTGGAACATGCCTCATGGCCCCACTATCTCATGGATAAACGGGGAATCCCGGTAGCCTCCTATCGCACGGCAATGGAGATCCTCGATGCGGTCGCCCGGGGAGAGGTGGAGGCCGGGCTGGTCTCTGATCCGTACGCTGGCTGGTACCTGAAGCAGCATCCGAATGCGGTAAAGGTGGTTGAGGGATACACCCCTGATCCATCGTTACGATGGAACGTAGCGGTCGGGTTACGCAAGGCAGACGATGCCCTGGTAGAGGCGGTGAATCAAGTCCTGGACGAGATGTTGAGCAGCCAGAAGATCCAGAAGATCTTCGCCAAATACGGCGTAACCTATATCCCACCCTTCTCGCAATGAACATCAATAACCGTTGTCCAAGAGGTTCAGACAGGCTGAACTGCCCCTCTTTACCGGATAGCCTGACCTCTTCCCTTCACCACTCGGGACAGGGTATTACACCTTGTCCCGTTGTCCTTCCTCTTTTCGCAGGTATCCCTTCCCTCGACTATAGCGTATGGGGGCCGGATTTTCGTAGAGAATAACGTTTGATAAATTCTTTACTATCCAGTATAATTGGCTAAAATAATGCAATGTCGTAATGCAGTCTCTCTCCCGGTTTCCTTGCATACCTCTTCTGCTGGCCAGGATCTCCGAGAGCCAGGATAAGGGATGCGGTGCTTTGTGGTTATTCTTTTGCAGGGAGGATAAAAGTATGCGAGTAAGAATCCTGATGCCTTTAGTGTTGCTTCCCTTTGTTTTGCTGAGCTGTAGTGGTCAGGTCAAGGAGGAATTGACCACCAAGACCCAACAGCTCGAGGCAGCACGACAAGAGTTGGCTGCAGCACGGGAGCAGATCACGAAGTTAGAACAGGAGCGTGATGCTGCCAAAAAACAGGTGGAGACATTACAGGCAGAGACGACAAAACAGAAGGAGGAGATAGCCGGACTCCAGAAAAAGAATCAAGAACTGCAACAACAGGTAGAGCAGGTAACCCAAGAAAAGACCGGTGCCGAGAAACAGATCCAGACCCTTTCCAGCCGGGTGCAAACCCTGGAGAAGACCTTAGGCACAACCAACCAGCAACTGGAGACAACCCGCCAGGAGTTGGCCGCAGCCCGCGAGCAGATAGCGACCCTGGAACAGGAACGCAATGCAGCACAGAAACAGGTCGAGGCACTCCAGGCAGAACAGCAAAGGCGGGCAGGCGAGCTGGCAGCCGTTCAGCAGGAACGAGATG
>RFHZ01000330.1 GCA_003696125.1 Nitrospinota bacterium | reverse complement strand
GAGGGAAACCTGAAGGCTAGCACAACGATCCCACCCCGAGGAACTGAATAGAGAGAAGGGAGAGCGGTGAAGATTCATGAAGCACGACTCAGAGACATCTATGCCCATGCCCGAGCCTGTTTTCCGGAGGAATGCTGCGGCCTGATCTTCGGGCCGGCCGGAGAGGATATCGGCCTGGTGGATCAGGTCAAACCGATCACCAACATTCAGAATCGCCTTCATCAAACCGATCCGGCCCAGTATCCACGTGATGCCCGCCAGGCCTATTATATGGCACCGGAAGAGATGCTCGCCGCCTTTCGCGAGGCAGAGGAGAAGGGGATGGTGATCAAAGCATTTTTCCATTCCCATCCCAACGAAAAGGCGTACTTCTCCCAGGAGGATACGGCCCGGGCCCTGGTATGGGACGAGCCGGCCTACCCGGATGCCACCTATCTGATCGTCTCCATCTATCCGGAGAGGATCGCAGAAGTCAAGGGATTTCGCTGGAGTCCGGAGGAGCGGCGATTCACCGAGGTTCCGGTAACCCCGCTCCACGAGACCTAGACGAGAGGAGAACGCTTCGTTGTCCCTATCCGGCTTACCCTCTCCTCCCCCTTTTCCCCTGATCGTGCTCCTGACCGACTTTGGGTTGAAGGACCCTTTTGTAGGCATGATGAAAGGGGTGATTGCCGGTATTGCCCCGCAGGCCCGCTGTATAGACCTCTCCCATGAGATTACCCCGCATGATGTGCGGGAAGGGATGCTGGTTCTCCAGGCCTCATACCGCTACTTTCCTCCCCACACCATCTTTCTCCTGGTCGTTGACCCAGGGGTGGGAAGCCAGAGACGGCCCCTACTTGCCATCACCGAGCGCTACCGTTTTGTGGCCCCGGATAACGGTATCCTCACCCCGATTTACCAGCAGGAAGCTCCTGTACGTGTCCTGCATATCACGGCTCGCCAGTATTTCCTGAACCAGGTGAGCACGACCTTTCACGGACGGGACCTCTTTGCCCCGGTGGCGGCCTGGCTGGCCACCGGGGTTGATCCTGCCACCTTTGGCCCGGAGATTACAGACCCGGTCTCCCTCCCCCTTCCCCGTCCCCAATGGCTCGATTCCACCACCTTACGAGGAGAGATCGTCTACATCGATCGTTTTGGCAATCTGATGACCAACATCACCCCTGACCTCATCCCGGCCGGGCAACAACCTGCCAGGGGAGAAGGGATGACCATTCGTTTTCGCTCTTACCGGATTCCCCACCTCTGTTCGTCCTACGCCGAGCAGGAGGCGGGAAAGCTGGGTGCCCTCTTTAACAGTTGGGGGCTGCTCGAGCTCTTCTTCAAAGAGGAGAGCGCCCGGTCCATCCTGCAGGCCCGGCTCGGTGAAGAGGTTTTCTTGTGTTTTCCCGCTTAGACCTGGGGTCGTACCCGGCTCATAAAGGTCTCCATGGTCTGCAGGATGTTGGCATGGGCCTGGGTAGACATCTCAAAGACCATGTGCTCAATCCCCGCCTCCTTATACTGCCCGATGGTCTCCACCACCTGCTGGACACTCCCCCTGACCTGGGCGCGAACGCCACGAGGCGGATAGGAGAGGACTTCGCGGGAGGCTCCTTCCAGGAAGAGGGCGATGCGGATGGAGAGGAGAGGGGAACCAGAGCGTCCCCGGCTCTCCCAGAGCTGTTGTAGTCGTTCTCTCCCTTCAGCGACCGCCGCCGGTGTGATCCCGGTGGAATGCCACCCGTCTCCTAACTCCGCCACCCGCCGCAGGGCACGACGGCTGTTGCCACCAACCCAGATGGGGGGACGGGGTTGCTGCACCGGCCGGGGAGAGGTCTGCATATCCTGGAAGCGACAGTACCGTCCCTCAAAGCTGACCACTTCCTGGGTCCAGAGTTCGTGAATGAGGCGCAGGTTT
>RFHZ01000329.1 GCA_003696125.1 Nitrospinota bacterium | reverse complement strand
GCATGGAATCCTCGTGGCCTTTCCCCCCGGAGCGATGGTAACCGTTTACCGCATATCTCCCCACATATCGCCGACGGTAAAGCCCTCGGGGAAGGGATCGTCAGGATCGACTACGTACTGGGTGATCCCGGTGATCCATCCCTGTCCGCTCAGCATGGGGATCACCGCCGTATGCGATCCGACCCTGGTCTCGCCGATCAGGCGACCGGTAAAGATCGTGCCCAGGATGCCTTCGTGGGGGAAGTCATGATGGAGGGGGAGCTGCCCTTTGGCATGTAGGGCCGCCATCTTGGCGCAGGTGCCGGTACCACAGGGGGACCGATCCAGAATCCCGGTCCAGGAAGCTGGTCGCTCCCAGGTAAGGGTCCCGGTGGAGAGGACAACCGTGTTCTTAAGAGCGGCGTCCGGGTGAGTGGGAGGCCCGGAAAACAGGGTTCCTCCGATCCCGGTGATCTCCGGGTTTTCCGGGTGGACAATGGAGAGCTGCTCTTGTGTGGCAGCTTTGATCATCTCTCCCAGCCGCACCAGATCCCGGCCTTCATCCGGAGTCAGGCGCAGTCCCAGGGGGGCCGCCTCGGTAATGACGTAGAACTGCCCTCCATAAGCGACATCAACCGTTACCGTTCCCAAATCCGGGACCTCTACCCGGGCATCCAGGTAGAGGGCAAAGGCGGGTACGTTCTGGAAGGTGACCCGGGTGACCTTCTCATTGGCCACGGCTGCCTGGATGCGGATCAGTCCAGCCGGTGCCTCCAGGACGAATTCGGTTTCCGGCTCCTGTTTGGGAATCATGCCGGTCTCGAGCAGAACGGTGGCCACACAGATGGTATTGCTCCCCGACATGGGAGGGTACTTGGTCTGTTCCATGATGACAAAACCGGCATCGGCTTCCGGATGGGTGGGAGGAAGGATCAGGTTGCAGCAGGCAGCAGGGTACCCGCGGGGCTCGCGCAGCATCCGCTTGCGCAGGGCATCCATATGGGTTTCCAGATAGACCTTCTTCTCAAACATGGTCTTGCCCGGCACATCGACCACGCCGCCAATGATAACCCGACCGTGTTGACCGCAGGCATGCGCATCGATAGCGGTGATGAGGTTGCTGAGTCGCATAGGCAGATCTCCTCCTTTCTGTAGCCAGGTTCAACATTCAGGACAGGGAGTCAGAGTGCTGGCCGCTGTTCATGCCAGGGGGTATGCCTCTCATAAGCATGGGCGATCCGCAGGATGGTCGTCTCTGCAAACGCCTTCCCCACGATCTGGAGCCCGATGGGGAGACCTGATTGCGTAAAGCCACAGGGGAGAGAGATGACCGGCTGGCCGGTGAGATTCCAGGGCCGGGTCAATCGACTCAATATCTTGAGCACCTCTTCTTCTTTACCCCGGATGGTGACCGTTTTCTCCCCGATCTTAGGGGCAGGGATCGGGGTGGTAGGGGTCACGATGGCATCGACCCGTCTCATCACCTGGGAGACTTCGCGGCGGAAGAGATTGCGGTACTGTTGCGCCCTGACGTAGTCTGAGGCCAGCAGAGACGCCCCGATGAGCAGGCGATCCCGCACATCCGGTTGATAATCCTGCACCTGACGCTGCAGGAACGGCTCATGATAGGTGTAAGCTTCCGTGGAGGAGATGATGGTGCCTACCGGGTGTGCCAGCTCGATGTGGGGGAGAGAGATCGCTTCCACAGCGGCTCCCAGTCCTTGCAGAAGCTGCACAGCATCGCTCACGGCACTTTCGACTTCGGCATCTACCTCGGTGAAGAAGCTGTCGGTAGGGATACCGAGGGTGATGCCCCGGAGATCCTCTTCCAGCGCTGCCCGGTAGTCGGGGACAGGTAGAGAACTGGTCGTCGGGTCCTGGGGGTCCTTCCCAGCCATGACCTGAAGCATGAGTGCCGCATCTTCTACCGTCCTGGTCATCGGCCCGACATGGTCGAGTGACCAGGAGAGGGTGACCACCCCATGGCGGCTGACCCGCCCATACGTCGGTTTGAGCCCGACAATCCCACAGAGGGAAGCAGGGATCCGTACCGAGCCCCCGGTATCTGTCCCCAATGTTCCCAGCGCCAGTGTCGCCGCTATGGCAGCAGCAGACCCTCCACTCGATCCTCCCGGAACGCGTTCCAGGTCCCAGGGATTGCGGACCGGTCCGTAGTGAGAACTGGTCGAGGTAGCACCCATGGCAAATTCATGCATGTTCAGCTTGCCCAGGAGAACGGCTCCTGCCTGTTGTAAGCGCTCGATCACCGTGGCATCAACAGGGAAGATACGATCTGGCCAGACCTTGGAAGCACAGGTCGTCCGCACCCCTTGGGTGGCAAAGATGTCTTTTACGGCGAACGGTATGCCGTGGAGCGGTCCTCGATAATCCCCACGCATGATCGCCGCCTCGGCGTCCCGTGCCGCTTCCAGGGCCTGTTCGGCAAGAACAGTAATAAAGGCGTTCACCCTCTTGTCCAGGCGATCGATACGGGCAAGGAGTGCCTGGGTAACCTCGACCGGGGAGAGGGCCCTGGCCTGGAACAGGGAAGCGAGTTTCCCGATGGTATACTGCATCAGTTCATTCTCGGTCATCTCTCTACTCCTCTAGCTGCAGGATGCCGGCTATTTCGACGGTGCTGAAGTCGAGTCCTCGCAGGGAGGTGAGGGAAGTGAGCAGCACCTGCATTTGGGTGGATACCCGCTCCAGATCGGCATCGCTGGCCGGAATGCTGCGGATCTCGGTGATGATGTGTCGTAGCATGGCCTGTAGTCGTTCCTGGGACATGGTGTTTCCTCCTTTACATACCGGGACACATACCTGTCTCTCCTATTTCAGCACACCCCCTCCCACAAGTCAATGCCCGGTATCGATTCTTTCCCTCCTCAGCCTGCAGAGACGGCGTCCAGAGCAGGGGAGCACAGAGGATGCGGAAAGCCGGCTAGGGTACAAGGGAAAGGGGAAAGAAAATGCTGGAGCATTTTGAGCGGGGAGGGTATAGTATAGGGGGTGAGGCGAAGGAGACAGGCAGGGGAGAAAAAGGATGCGGTCAGGAACATTTCTGATCCTCTTGCTCTGCTTATGGGGGTGGACCCTCTCCGGCTCAGGGGAAGGGGTATCCCTGCTCCAGGGGGTGCGCTTTGGGGACCATGGCGATTTTGTTCGCATCGTCTTTGATCTGCGAGGGTATACGACCTATCGCATCGCGGAGAGAGAAGATCCGCTCATCATCACCGTCCTGTTCCCCCAGATCCAGGAACTGCCGGAGAAGACCTTCTACCGTTTCTCCCACCCCCTGCTGCGCGAAGTCTACTTTCTCTTGACCCCTTATGGGATCAAAGGGGAGATTCAGGGAAGGTGGCCGCTTCGGGTCAAGAGACATTTCCCGCTTGCCGACCCGTTTCGGATCGTGGTCGATATCACCGCGCAGTCGAACTGAGGAGGGGCAGGCCTTGACAGAGGAGGGGAGAGCGGGTAGATATACAGAGACGTTTTTTAGGAGAAGGAGAAAAGCGCAGAAAGGAGTGTCCATGCTCAAGCGATACGGGATCATCTGGATGATCATCATCTCCCTCGGTCTCCTCGGCCGCACAGGGGAGACAGGTTCCTGGAAGGAGCAGGTGCGGGAATTCCAACTGGCAAACGGGCTCAAGGTCCTGCTTTTAGAAGAACATAAGGCCCCTATCATCACCCTGCAGATCTGGTACCGGGTCGGATCGAGAAACGAGCAGTTGGGGAAGACCGGGATCTCCCATCTGCTGGAGCATATGATGTTTAAGGGCACCGCCCGGTATCCGGATTTCTCCCGCACCATACAGCGCCTGGGAGGTTCGGATAATGCGTTTACGGCCCGGGATTATACCGCCTACTTTGAGAACATGCCGCGGGGAGAGATCGAGGTTGCCCTGGCCATGGAGGCGGATCGGATGCAACACCTGCGCTTTGATCCCCAAGAGGTGGCGAAAGAGCGGGAGGTAGTCAAGGAGGAGCGGCGGTTGCGGACGGATACCGACCCGGTCTCCTCCCTCTTTGAGCAGGTGGAAGCGATCGCCTTCATTGCCCACCCCTATATGTGGCCGATAATCGGGTGGATATCTGATCTGGATGGTATCACCCCGCAGGATCTGGCCGCGTATTATCAGACCTATTACCGGCCGAACAATGCCACCCTGATCGCGGTGGGTGACTTCCAGAGCGAGGCCTTACTCCAGAAGATTCGCCACTACTTTGCCCCTATCCCGGCCGGTCCCCCTCCTCCACCGGTACGGAGCGTGGAGCCTCCCCAGCAGGGAGAGCGGCGGGTCATACTGCAGAGAGAGGCGCAACTCCCCTTTGTGGCCATCGGGTACCATGTCCCTAACCTCTCTACGCAGGATGGGTACATCCTGGAGATTATCAAAGCCATCCTCAGCCAGGGGAAAAGCTCCCGCCTTTATCAAAACCTGGTATACAAGCGGCAACTGGCGCTGTTTGCCGGTGCCGACTACTCGCTCCTCTCCGCCGATCCTTCCCTCTTTATCCTTTATGCCCAGGTCTTTCCGAAGCAGCCTCCTGCAGAAGTGGAGCAGGCGCTCCTGGCCGAGCTGGAGCGCCTCCAGCAGAAAGCGGTGGCTCCGGAGGAGCTGCAGAAGGCGAAAAACCAGCTTGAAGCGAGCTTCATCTTTGCCCAGGATTCCATCTTTTACCGGGCCATGCTCCTGGGCCAGTATGCCACGGCAGCCGACTGGTCTCTCCTCGATCACTATCTTCCGGCTATCCGGAAGGTTACCCCGCAGGATATCCGGCGGGTGGCACAGCGCTACTTCACCGCCGAGAATCGCACGGTCGGTGTGTTGAGGCCGGCAGGTGGGAAGGAGGGGATGTAACATGCGCAGATTGCTCCTCAGAGTGGTGTTCCTGACAGGCCTCTCCTTCTGGGCTTTCCTCTCCCTCGGTCACGCGGCGCTGGCAGAGAGGGAGGTGCTCCCGAACGGTATGACCCTCCTGGTCACCTCCCGTCCCACCCTGCCGATGGTTGTGGTACAGGTGTTGATCGATGCCGGCAGTCTGCGCGAACCAGCGGCCAAGGCCGGTCTGGCCAATCTCACCGCCGAACTCCTCACCCGGGGGACGACCACGCGATCAGCGCTTGCCATCAGCCAGGCGATCGATTTTAGGGGAGGAGAACTCTCCACAGAGGTGGAACGAGACTATGTCACCGTGAGCCTGCGCCTCTTGAAGAAGGATCTCGATGCCGGTTTAGAGCTGCTGGCCGATCTGCTGCAGCATCCCCGTTTTGCCCCGGAAGAGATTACCCGCCAGAGACAGGAGACCCTCGGCGTATTGCAGAAAGCCGAGGAGGAGCCGGACGAGATCGCCGAGGCGACCTTCCGGCAGCTCCTCTTTGGTTCTCAACATCCTTATGGGAGACGGATCGAGGGCACACCGGAGACGCTGAGAAGCATCGGGCGGGAGGATATCCTGCGCTTCTACCAGGAGAACTATGGCCCGAATCGCTCCATCATGGCCTTTGTCGGCGATATTACCCTGGCAGAAGCCCGCACCAAGGTGGAGCGCTTCTGGGGAGGGTGGCGACCGGTTTCCCCACCCCCTGAGCCTCCTGCTCCTTCTCTGCAGGCGACACTCCCTTTACGCAGGATCATCGATAAACCGCTCAGCCAGGCAACGGTCCTCTTCGGGCATCTGGGTATTCGTCGGGACAACCCAGACTACTATGCGGTCACGGTGATGAATCATATCCTGGGAGGGGGAGGGTTCGGTTCGCGGCTGCTCCAGAAGCTGCGGGAGGAACACGGGCTGGTGTACGGTGCCTATAGCCAGTTCCAGAGCGGCAAGGTGCCCCACCTCTTCTGGGTCAGGCTGGAAACCCGGAACCGTGCGGTCAAACAGGCTCTGGAATTGACCATGCAAGAGATACGGCGGATACAGGGCACCCCGGTGAGTCCAGAGGAGTTGAAGGCGGCCAAGGCCTATCTCGTCGGGAGCTTTCCCTTTCGGATGGATACCAACCGGGAGCTGGCCACGCTCCTCCCCCTGCTCGAGTTCTATCAGCTCGGTCTCGACTACGTGGATCGCTATCCTGCCCTGATCGAGCAGGTAAGCCAGGCTGATGTACTCCGGGTCGCCCAAAAATACCTGCATCCAGACCGCTCCCTCCTGGTGGTGGTGGGGAAGGAGGCGGAGATCGAGGGGCCTTAGAGAGGAGAGGGAGAGCTTACCCAGAGGGGTATTCTTATCCTCCCTCTTCCCACCCTGGCCATGGCTCTACGCATCGATATAGCGTCGGTGCCACTCCCCGCCCTTCCAGGAGGTGATGTGGTGGGGAGTGATCCGGATCATGGCCCGGGGACGGTTACGGGTCGCCTCGATATAGGCCAATCCCTCCTCGCCCCGGTAGCGGAGGGCCATACGCTTTCCCATCTCCACCCAATCCTGCTCGATGATCTCGGCGATCCCCTCGATGAGGACCCGGGTATAGGGAGGGGTCGGCGTATCGATACAGAGGGCGACCCGGGGGTCTTCACGGATATGCTGGAGAAATTGCGAGCGGGCACGGGCGATCACGTACAGATGGGTCCCATCATACTCGTACCAGACCGGATTGACGTAGGGAGCCCCATCAGGCTTTACCGTCGCCAGCTTGGCCACGTATTTTCCCTCGCGCAGAAAGGTGTCCAGTTCCTGTCGGGTCAGGGGAGGCATCCTTGCCCTCCTATGACTCAGGCGATTGCTCTTCCAGCAGTTTCTTCGCCTGCTCCTCATCCAGGTATTTCATCTTGGAGGCGAGCTTCTCCAGCTCTTCTGAGGAGACCTCTTCATCGAGCCAGGCATCGATGACCGATTTACGGATCCGCCATCTCCCCTCGATCTTTTCCCCCTGCAGCTCTCCTTTCTCCAGGAGTTCATAGACCGCTTCGATTTTCAGTCCCATATAATCCGCGGCTTGCCAAGGCGCAAGAAAGATCTCGGTCGATCGCATGCACTTCTCCTCCCTCTAGTCGGTCTTCTCTCTCGTTGGCTGTGGATGAACGGGTAAACCTCCCTCTATTATAGCCGTCGTCCCGGCGAGAGTGCAAAGAAAAATTGTCAGGAAGCTAAAGGATTCCGCTTCATAATCCGAAAAAAGAAAGGGAAAACCCTTGATGACCCGGATTCGGGGAAGGTGTATAGATTCAGAGCCAGTGGGAGGTCTCATGATTACGGAAAGGGTATTTCTGATCTTCTCTTTTCTTTACCTGGTGGCCATCGGAATCGAAAGCCTCTTGTTTTTCCTCTCGCACCAGGAGAAGAAGACCCTGATCATGCGGGTGCGTCATAGCCAGCGCTCCTACAGGCGACGTATGCACTCCTACATCGCCAAGATGGAGGAGGCGATACGAGAACGCGAGGAGAAGATCCGTCAACTCGAAGAACAGCTCGTCCGTCTCAAGAATGATCGAGAAAAGCGGATGCTGCAGGAGACCATTGCCCGCCTGAAGAACGAGGTGGAGATGCTGCAGAGAGAGGTAGAAACCTTGAAGAGACGGGAAGCAGAGGAAGGCGGGGCCACCATCGATCCGGAAGAATTCTTCCAGTTGAAAGAACGGAACATCGAGCTGGAAATGCAGGTGGTAGAGCTGAAACAGCTCCTGGAAGAGCAGGCCCTGCAGCAGCAACAGCGATTGGCGGAAGGGGAAAAGGAGATGGAGGCGCTCCAGCTCGCCTTGAATGAGAAGATGGTAGAGATCGCCCAGCTAAAGGAGGAGCGCGATCTCTTGCAACGAGAATGTGCCTCGCTGAAAAAGGAGGCGATTTCCTGAGGAGTTGGACGGGGGAAAAGGTCCTTTCGACTAAAGGATTTTCCGGTAGATACCGAAAAGGAAGGGGGAGAGCGTTACAAAATGCCTGTGATCCCTGTTAGCGTAAAGGCCTGGGGCCAGGAATGGCAGGGGAGGGTGGGTACATGACCTTACCGATTCTGGTGATCTTCTTCTTATCCCTTGTGCTTATCGGAGTAGAGAGTCTCCTCCTCTTTCTTTCCTATCGCCGTCAGAAGGTTTTAATCGCTCGTCTTCGCAATACGCAGCGCTCGTACGAAAACCGGATAAAGCACTCTACCACGAAGTTCGAGGATATTGTCCGCCAGCAGGAGCGCAAGATCGAGGCCCTGGAAAAGGAGCTGGAGCATCTCAAGAGTGACGAGGAGAAAGAGATATTCAAGGACATGGTGGTGGCCCGCTTGAAGAGTGAGATCGAGCTGCTGAAGCAGCGGATCAAAAGCGGGGAGACGATCAACAATACCCTCCTGGTCAGGCAAACCCTCCGTTCCGGAGAGCGGATCTTTGCCGACGAGAATCTGGTGCTTATCGGGGATATCAATCCCGGGGCAGAAGTGGTGGCAGGGGGGGATATCTTTGCGCTGGGGAAATTACGGGGCGTGGCCCAGGCAGGGATGCCGGACAACACCTCGGCCGTGATTTTTGCCCTGGACCTGCAACCGATGCAACTGCGCATCGGTCCCTGTATCCGGCAGGCGTTTAAGCAGGAGTTGAAGCGGACCGCTATCCCAGAGATCGCCAGAGTGGTGGCGGATCAGGTGCGCATCGAAAGCTTCCGTCTGTGGTATGGCAAACATTAAGAGCAGCCTGGAGGAGTCCCAGAAGGGCTCTTCTGACAATAGTATGGCAAGACCAGGTGAGAAAGGATGATCCCGTGCTGAAACAGCTCTTCCGTCGATTGGTACCCCGATCCAACAGCCGGATGGTGGTGAAGGATCGACTCCAGTTTATTTTGGTACATGATCGAACCCAGATTGCTCCCGAGGCGCTCGATGCTCTGAAGTTGGACCTCATCGAAGTCTTCTCCCGCTATTTTGACCTGGACAGGGAAGGACTGGACATCCGGGTGCGACAGCATACCGACCTCTCACTCCTGGTGGTGAGCCTTCCCTTCCGACGCAGTAAACCGGGTCGAGTGCCTCGACAGGAAGGTCAGCCCCCGCCTCAAGCACCCTTGACCTCGCGGCTCTGGTCATTACTGCTCTGATATGGCGGGTAGAGGGCTATGCCCAGTAGCATTATGGTTATGGGGAAGATTCCCTTAGCAGGAAAAGGAATAGGAGTATGAATGGACGAACGATCGTTATTACTTCAGGAAAGGGAGGGGTGGGGAAAACGACTACCACCGCCAATCTCGGTATCGCCTTGGCCCAAAGCGGCAAACGAGTCGTGGTGGTCGATGTCGATATCGGTCTGCGTAATCTCGATGTGGTGATGGGACTGGAGAACCGCATCGTCTATAACCTCGTCGATGTGATCAAAGGCCGTTGCCAGCTCCGGCAGGCCCTGATCAAAGATCGCCGGGTGGGAACCCTCTTCCTCCTCCCGGCATCGCAGGCCGATGAGAAGACGGCGGTGACCCCGGAACAGATGGCGCAGTTGAGTGATGCGCTGAAGCAGGAGTTTGACTTTGT
>RFHZ01000328.1 GCA_003696125.1 Nitrospinota bacterium | reverse complement strand
TGTTATGGCATTGCAAGCGTAGCAAAGCATTCCTCAGACGGAGAGGATACCAGTAACTTGAAACAGATACCCCAGATGTATACCCTAGATATTTTCGCCTTGGCACTACACCCGTTACTGTGCTACAGTATCAAGGTGTTTGAACAACGAATCCTTGGTCTTTACCCCTCTGTGAGCACACCTATGGAACGGTCCCCGTATCTCTTCAAGATCGCTTATCCATCGAAACGTCCCTTTACCGGCGGAGATCTTGTTGCCATCGTCGGGATTGCTGTGCTGATCTATGTCGGGGTCCGTCTGGCGCTTCATGCTCCATCAACTATTACCGGGCCCACGATTTCCCTCGCTCCCTCGGCCCTACCTTGGTATGCAGCCCTCTCTCTTGGACGCATGATGGTGGCGTATACCCTCTCGCTCCTCTTTACCCTGGTCTATGGCTATCTGGCTGCATATCATCGGCGGGCAGAACAGCTCCTCCTCCCCCTGCTCGATGTCTTGCAAAGCGTCCCCATCCTCTCTTTTCTCCCGTTGGTGGTATTGAGCTTCAGCGCGGTACTCCCGCCAGGGCTGGCCACCGAGCTTGCGGCGATTGTCCTGATCTTTACCAGTCAAGTATGGAATCTCACCTTTGCCTGGTATCAATCCCTGACCACCATTCCCCAGGAACTCCGGGAAGCCAGCACGATCTTTCGCTTCAACGCCTGGCTCCGTTTCCGCGTCCTGGAACTTCCCTTTGCTGCCATTCCCCTCATCTGGAACAGCATGATGAGCTGGGCTGGTGGCTGGTTTTTCTTGATGGCTGCCGAGATTTTTACCGTGGGAGCGCGGGATTTTCGCTTACCAGGCCTGGGAGCCTACCTCCATGAAGCGGCCAGGCAAGGGGATAAACAGGCCATCGGCTGGGGAGTGCTGGCGTTGATCGCGGTGATCGTGCTCCTGGATCAGATGCTCTGGCGCCCCCTGCTGGCCTGGGCCGAACGGTTCAAGCTGGCCATGGTGGAGAGCGCAGTCCCTCCAACCTCCTGGGTGTATGATCTGCTGCGCCGTTCCGTGCTCCTGTTCTGGATCAGCCGGCGTTTCCAGGCTGGACTGGAGCGCCTCGATCTGTGGTGCATTCGCGCTTTTCCTCCAACCCCAACGGAAAAGACAAAAGCCTGGTCCGCGTGGAGCTGGACGCTAATCGGGCTCTTGGGGGGAATGGGATTGCTCTATGGGGCGTACCGGGCCGGGCAGATGCTGCTCACGGTGTCCGGGCAGTCCTGGCGTGCGATCGGTCTGGGGCTTAGCGCCACCTTTGTCCGTGTGGCAGCTGCACTAGGCATCGCCCTCCTCTGGACCTTGCCCCTCGGCGTATTGATTGGAACACGGCCGGTGCTGGCCGCCTGGCTCCAACCGCTGGTGCAGATCACCGCCTCGGTTCCTGCTACCGCCCTCTTTCCGGTGTTGGTGCTCGTGCTGCTCCACGTCCCCGGCGGACTCAACCTGGCCGCTGTGGTGTTGATGCTGCTAGGAACGCAGTGGTATCTACTCTTTAACGTCATTGCCGGGGCAGCAGCGATTCCACAAGACCTCGACTATACGACAGCCCTGTTGCAACTGGGGTACTGGGATCGCTGGCGCGTCTTGATCCTTCCAGCCCTGTTCCCGTATATGATTACCGGGGCTATTACGGCCAGTGGTGGAGCCTGGAATGCGAGTATTGTTGCCGAATATGTTGAGTTTGGCGGCCGTACCCTGTCGGTGCCAGGTATCGGCGCCCTGATCGCCAACGCAACCGCAACCGGAGACTATCCGGCATTGCTGGCGGCCACGCTGAGCATGGTGGTGGTTGTGGTACTGCTCAATCGACTGGTATGGCGACGCCTGTACCGGTTGGCCGAAGAACGATACCGCATGGAGTGAACGATGACTTCCCCTCTGGTAACCCTGCAACAGGTCAGCCAGATCTATCGGAGTGGGCAACGCCTTTTTCCCGCCGTGCAGGCGGTGAATCTCACGGTGAACGACGGGGAATTTGTAGCCCTGCTCGGTCCCTCGGGCTGCGGCAAGAGCACGCTCCTGCGGATCATTACCGGCTTACAACGCCCCACAGAAGGCACCGTGTACTATCGGGGAATCCCGTTGCATGGAGTGAATCCCCATGCCACCATTGTCTTTCAGACCTTTGCCCTCTTCCCCTGGCTGACGGTGCAACAGAATGTGGAAGTTGCCCTCAAGGCCCGTGGGGTACCCGCCTCCCTCCGGAGGGTGCGGGCCGTGGAACTGTTGGATCGGGTCGGCCTGGATGGCTTTGAGACCGCCTACCCCCGGGAACTCTCTGGTGGCATGCGGCAGAAGGTTGGCTTTGCGCGGGCCATGGCCGTCGAACCGGAATTGCTCTGTCTGGATGAGCCCTTCTCGGCTCTCGATATCCTGAGTGCAGAGGCGCTACGAGGGGAGCTGTTGGAACTGTGGACCGGGGGGCATATTCCCACCAAAGCGATCCTGCTGGTGACGCATAACATCGAAGAGGCCGTGTTGCTGGCCGACCGGATTGTGGTGATGGACAAGGCGCCAGGACGGGTGATCGCAGAGCTCACCGTGCCGCTTTCCCAGCCACGACAGCGGAAAGATCCGGCGTTTCTGCAGGTGGTTGATCGCGTCTATGCCACCCTGGCCGGCCAGACCCAACCCGAGCACCTGGAACTGGGGACGGCACCAGGAGAACCGGGACGCACCCGGGCGCTTCCCCACATTTTCATCAACGACTTGAGCGGGTTTCTGGAGTATCTGGATGAAACGGCCCAAGCGCGGATCGATATCTATCGACTGGCCACCGACCTCCATGTCGATTCAGACCAGCTCTTACGGTTAACCGAAGCGGCAGAACTGCTCGGATTTGCCACCATTGCCCAGGGAGATATCTCGCTCACCCCCCTGGGGGAAACCTTTGCCGAGGCCAGTGTGCTGGCACGCAAGGAGATTTTTGCCACCCGGATCCGGCGCCTTCCCCTCTTCCAATGGCTTTTGGCCATGCTCCAGGCCGCCGATAAGCATCGCTTACAGTGGGACGTGGTGCAAACCGCGCTGGAGCTCGAGTTTCCTCCCGAAGAAGCGCACCGGCAGCTGGAGACGGCCGTCAACTGGGGCCGATATGCTGAAGTGCTCGCCTATGACGATAAGAGCGAGACCCTCTATCTGGAGGTGCAGGAAGGCACTAGCGACTCATCTGCACGATAACGCCCGCTGCAGTCGCTCGGCCAGGGCGATGATCTCTTCTCGTCGAGGGGGAGGATAGTCTGGTACGGAGGGAGGCCTTCTCTCCTGACTTTGATGTTAGGTAAGAGCGATAGGGGGGCATAGTGTGGCAAGTCTCACCTGACAAAGGAAGATCCCTTTTGGCAGACCGTCTGTAGGTCTTCCTTGGCTTCTTTTCCCTCCTTCGGCAGTGGTGGGCCCTGGTGGAGATGTTGGAAACCGTGTCCCCTGACTGTTTGATATGCATGGTACATGGGATCTGGTACGGAAAAGTGGTGTGTCACCATAGGCGGCATCCGTACTGGGCCCAGACCGGTGAGTGAAGCAAGGGCTTCACCGTACTTGGTGGGGGACACGGCACCACAGGCTTCGCTGCTCATCGTCTGACCTGCATAGTGTTTGTAGTGGCTCCGTTCCCTGATCGAAGCAGTGATTCTCTGTTGGGAACGCCTTGAGAGCTTACGGCTCGCATGGAGATGCTGGAGAAGCAACGCTCAATGTGATAGTTGTCCTAAGGGACGAGCAAAAGTATACTTTGCCGGTTCCAGGACCAGCTTCTGCGCCGCCTCCACGGCACTCTGGGTCGGGAGGCTAAAGGGGAGCGAAACGATAAACACCGCTACCCCTAGCAAGGTAGCCACCAACCCCAAAGGTCTGAGCAGTAATGCATCTGCGATCATCGCCTCCCCAGACATCTCTTTGATAAGCAGAGAGGTTGGGGGAGGCGATGATGGTGCAGGCTCTCTCTTTGGCCCTGCAGTGGTATGGGGCGATTCCGTTTGGGCCAGACAGATTGTGAGACTCATCAAGATTGCTACCAGGGTAGCAAGGAAAGGCCGGATATACATGCGAAACATAGATCCCTCCGTCAACTACGGTAATACGTATCTTCTATCCACCATACTCCCCAGACAGGAAAAGAGCAACCGAAAATTGATGTTCTCGGTCCACGTTGATCTGCAATACTGTCTCGCGAGAGCCAGGGCAGCATCAATAATCCCCGCAACAGGGGCATACTCTTCCTCTTGCCCTTCGTCCAGCAAACCAACCGCTAGAGCCAATCTAGCGAGCCTGACCCTATTAACGATCCCCCCTGGGGTTCCGTAGTAAAAGCGAATCTTGTTGTATAGTGCGTGTGTTAGCAGAACCTCTAGCCGTTTTAACCCCAGTGGAATTCATAAGGCTGAGCACACTATCCTCGCTGAGGGCAACAGGGAATGGTTGGAGATTCACTGTCCAGGAGTATATGGACCGATGCTTTAGGGCTACCCCCCTGACTTGAGACAGATACACCCGTTGCACTTGACCTCAGGTCACGTGGATGCTATTTTGGGGCAAAAGGGCCTTCTAACTGAGGATATCCTGGGTGGAAAGTGCTCGATGACCAGGTTGCCGGTATTTGGAGCACACTGCCCGAACCTGTGTGTCTAGATTTAGAGGAGGGCTTCTGATGCGTCGATGGTTGTTGACCACACTGGCCGCGATGCTCGTAGCAGCAGTAGCGGTACCCACGCTGGGTGCTGCCCCAGAGGGCATTCGTCTGGCGCTGTTTGTGACGCCCCCGGGGAAAGGTGACCTCTCGTGGAACTTCATGGCCTGGCTTGGGGCCGAGCGAGCGAAAGCGCTTGGCTATGTAAAAGAATATGTAGAAATCGTGAGTACCGAAGCGACTGCGCTGTCCGATCTCACACTCGCCGCAGAGTCGGGACGTTACGACCTCATCGTTTCAGCCGGATGGGAGTTTATCGATCCACTGCGCGCAGTAGCCAATCGATATCCACAGATCAACTATGTCTCCCTGGATAATCGACCTGCCTTCGAGCCTGGCGATCCAGGAGATCAGG
>RFHZ01000327.1 GCA_003696125.1 Nitrospinota bacterium | reverse complement strand
TGGCGATCCCACAGGGAATAGCGATCCGGGTAGAGGGCTTGTAGCAACGGGATAAAGAAGGCCCGTTTCAGTCCGGCTATCGCGTATCGACTCCCCGGGACCAGGAGGCGGTTGAGCATGGTCACCAGATCATCCGAGGTGGTAAGGAGATAGAGTAATCCCTCCCGTAACCGGCCTATCTCCTTCCTCATCACCTTCTCGTAGCGCCGATTCCCTCCCGTGGTGCGATAATAGGTGCGGAGGGTACGGTAGAGTTCTCTATCCGAACTGTTCTCCAGGAAGGCCTGGTTGAGGAAGAGATCGGGCAGACTCATGGCCCGGTTGCGGGCCAGCGCAATGTGCGGAGCATGGCTCCCTTCGGAATGGAGGTAGCGATAGAGGATACCCCGCAGTTGGGAAAGCGAAAAACGGCTCGAGAGCATATGAGAAATACTTTGCTTTTCTCCCACCTTCTGCTAAGATAAGTCTCAAGGGGGATGAGATAACGCTGGCAATCCTCCGGTGACCGGCTGTTTGTGCCTTACTGTGTCTATCACTATAGGCCACTTCCCCCGGAAAGTCAATGCTGTCGGGAACCGGTGCCTGGCTCACATGAGTTTTGCTGCACCGCCATGAAGAAGGAGGGGAGCATGGTAGAGTTTCGTTTGACCGAAGAGCAGGAAGAGCTGCGTCGGGTGGCCCGGGAATTTGCCCAGAATGAGATTGCACCGGTGGCTGCCGAGCATGACCAGAAGAGCTCTTTCCCCTGGGAGGTGTACCAGAAAGCCTTTGAGATCGGGTTGATCAACCTGACCGTCCCCACAGAGTACGGCGGCGGGGGGCTCGGCTGTCTGGACTGCTGTCTCATTGTAGAGGAGCTGGCAGCAGGCTGTGCCGGTATCGCCTCTTCCTTGATGGTGAATGACCTGGCCATCACCCCCATTCTGGTGGCCGGAACACCGGAGCAGAAGGAGAGGTTCCTGAAGCCGTTTTGTAGCAAGCTGCAGATGGGGTCATTCTGCCTGAGCGAAGCCGGGGCAGGATCTGATGTGGCGGCCATGACCACCACGGCCAAACGGGATGGGGACGACTATATCCTGAACGGGAGCAAGATGTTTATTACCAATGGAGGGGTGGCCAGCCTGATGACCGTCTTTGCCACCCGGGATCGCTCCCTCCGGCACGCCGGCATCTCTGGATTCATCGTGCCGGCCGATCTGCCAGGGATCAGACGGGGCAAGAAGCTGGATAAGATGGGACAGCGGGCCTCAGATACGACCGAGGTGATCTTTGAAGATGTCCGCGTTCCCCGCGCCAACCTCTTGGGCAAGGAGGATGAAGGGTTTAAAATCGCCATGAAGACCCTGGACCTCTCCCGTCCCATGATCGGTGCCCTGGCCGTCGGTTTAGCCCGGGCCGCTATGGAAGCGGCCATTAACTACGCCAAGGAGCGGGTCACCTTTGGGGTACCGATTGCCCAGCACCAGGCCATCCAGTTCATGCTGGCCGACATGGATAAGGAGATCGCCGCCGCCCGCCTCCTGACCTGGCATGCGGCCTGGTTAATCGATCAGGGTTTTCGGGCCACCCGGGAATCATCGATCGCCAAGGCCTTTGCCACCGACATGGCCATGCGCGTGACCACCGATGCGGTCCAGATCTTCGGCGGTTACGGGTATATCAAGGATTTTCCGGTGGAGAAGTACATGCGCGATGCCAAGGTCTTGCAGATCTATGAGGGGACCAACCAGATCCAGCGGCTCGTGATTGCACGACATCTCTTCGGTAAGGAATATCGCTAGCAGAGGAGACCATGACCGTGACCATTCAGCTTGATCGATTGCGCCAGAGTCTGCTCGCTCTCGCCCAGATCGGGGCAACCCCTAACGGTGGAGTATCGCGACTCGCCTTGAGTGATGCGGATAAAGCGGGTCGAGACCTGCTCGTCACCTGGCTAAAAGAGGCCGGGCTGACGGTGATGATCGACGAGATGGGGAACATCTTTGGACGGAGAGAGGGGAAGGAGAAGGGACTCGGCCCGGTGCTCATCGGCTCGCATATCGACAGTGTCAAAGAGGGGGGGAAGTTCGACGGGGCCCTGGGTGTGATCAGTGCCCTGGAGGTGGTCCGCACCCTGAACGATGAGCAGGTCACCACCCGGTATCCGGTGGAAGTGGTGGCCTTTACCAATGAGGAAGGGGTCCGTTTCTCCCCGGCCATGCTCGCCAGCGGGGTCCTGGCCGGAGCCTTTTCCCTGGAATACGCCTACACGCGCACCGATAAAGAGGGAAAGCAGTTCGGTGAAGAGCTGGAGCGTATCGGGTACCGGGGTACCCTTAAATGTGCTCCCCGTGATTTCCACGCCTATGTAGAGATGCATGTGGAACAGGGACCGGTTCTCGTCTCCGAAGGGTACCCGATCGGGGTGGTGGAGGGGATTCTGGGTCTTTCCTGGTCCAGGGTAACGATTCGCGGGGAACGGGATCATGCCGGGCCGACACCGATGGTGATGCGCCATGACGCCCTGGTGGCTGCGGCCCAGATCGTGACCACCGTCCGCAAGCTGGCGCAAACGTTTGGCGGAGACATGGTGACCACTGTCGGGTCCCTCGATGTCGAACCGAATCTGGTCAACGTGATCCCGGGCCGTGTTGTCCTCACCGTCGATATCCGGGCCTCAGAAGAGGAGAAGATCCACCAGGCGCTGGCCCGCCTGAAAGAAGAAGCGGCACGGATCGCGCAGGCAGAGGGGGTGCAGATCGAGGTGGAGAACTTCTGGCATGTGCCCCCGACTCACTTCTCCCCCGAAATCGTGGCCACCATTGAGCAGAGCTGTCAAAGGCTGGGCTATCCCTACCGGAAGATGGTGGGAGGAGCCGGACACGATGCCAACTACCTCAACCGTGTTACCCGCACCGGGATGATCTTCGTTCCCAGCATCGGGGGGAAGAGCCACTGCGAAGAAGAGGAGACGGCCTGGGAGGATATAGAGAAAGGGGCCAACGTCCTGTACCAGACGGTCTTAGCCCTGGCAGAGGCTGAACCTGGCCGCTAAGGGGAGATCCCCTCCCGATCAGAGGTGTCAAGGCTGTTGGACCTCCTCTTCCGTGCGCAAACAGGCCTGGTGGAGTACCTGCGTAAATTCCTCCAGTAGATACGGCTTTTGCAGGAAGAGGCACCCGGTTTCCTTCAGAAACTCCTGGCTCTCCTCACTGGCCGTGTCTCCACTGGAGAAGATCAAACGATTGAGCAGGGAGGGGTGTTTGTCCTTGAGGAACTGATAGATCTGTCGCCCGTCCACCTCCGGCATCTTGATATCGCAGATGATCAGATCGTACTGCTGGCTATCCATCTTCTGCAGGGCTTCTCGACCAGAAGAGGCTGTTTCCACCTGGTGGCCCAGGGTATGGAGGATATCGGTGACCAGATCGAGAATGGTCTCTTCATCATCGACGACCAGAATCTTCTGGGCGGGGAGGGAGGTCGGCGTGGACCGGGAGGGAGCTTCCTGTTCAGGCACCGGTTCGGCAATGATGGGGAGGGCAACGGTAAAGGTGGTTCCCTGCCCCAGTTGACTCACCACCCCGATTTCTCCTCCATGCTCCTGCACGATGCCGTAGGAGAGGCTCAGTCCCAAACCGGTACCCTTCTCTTTGGTGGTATAGAAGGGGTCAAAGATGCGTCGAAGGCTCTGCGGAGGGATTCCCGGTCCATTATCGGTCACCCGGATATAGATTTTGTCCTCATCATAGGCGGTGGCTACCGTGAGCTTTCCTTCTCCCCGGTAATCGGCCATGGCCTGGTAGGCGTTGGTCAGCAGGTTGACGAGCACCTGCTGGAGCTGATGCTGGTCGGCCATCGTCTTGGGGAGTCCCTCTGCAAGCTGGGTCACCACGGTGATGTTGTTGACGCGGAGCTGGTAGGCCAGAAGATCGAGGGTTTTCCGGCACAGGGCGTTCATATCGATGTACTTCTTCTCCGGTTTCTGCTTGCGGGCGAAGCTGAGCAGATTTTTGACGATCTGATGGCAACGCATCGCTTCCTGGCTGATCTTCTCCAGCATGGTGCGTGCCTCAGGGGGACAGGCCTCGGAGTGGGACAAAAGCTCTGCATAGCCCAAGACCGAGGTGAGCGGGTTGTTGAGTTCATGCGCCACACCCGAGATCAGCTCCCCCAGGGCAGAGAGCTTCTCAGACTGTATCAACTGCTCCTGGGCTGCCTGCAGGTCGGCCAGGGAGGCATTGAGCTTTTTGTTCATCTCCTCCAGTTCCCTGGTACGGTCGGCAACCCGCTGCTCCAGTTCCTGCATATAGGTCTGGACCTGGCGTCGGAGTTGCACCTTCTCCAGGGCTCTCTCGATAGAGATCTTCATCATATCGATATCAAACGGCTTGGCCAAATAATCGTACGCCCCCTTGCGAAGCGCTTCAATGGCCGAATCGGTCGAGGCATATCCGGTAATCACAATGGTCAGGGTGTCCGGGGCATGGGTGGAGAGGTACTCCATGACCTCAAACCCGTTCCCTTCCTCCATCATGATATCGGTAATGACCAGATCGAATTGCTCCTGCTGGAGACGCTGTATCCCTTCGTATCCGTTGGAGGCGGTGATTACGGTATACCCCTCACTCGTCAAGAGGAGCTGCAGGTTCTGGCGTAAGCGGGCTTCATCTTCAATGAGGAGTATCTTGCTACTCATGACCATTGCTCCTTTTGTAGCTCTGTTCTTCCAGAAGGAGAATGCTCTCCGATGATGCTGGGAGGGTATTCGGGGAGAAACACGCGAAACACACTCCCCTTTCCCGGCTGGCTTTCGACTTCGATGGATCCTCCGTACTGCTTCACGATGGCGGCAGAGACGGACAGCCCAAGTCCCATCCCCTCTCCCTTCTTTTTGGTCGTAAAGAAGGAATGGAAGAGCAGACGTCGATGCTCGGGAGGGATACCAACCCCGCTATCGCAAACGCTGATCAGGACCCCCTGGGGTTGTCTGGCCGTCTGGATACACAGCAGTCCGCCTTGGGGCATGGCTTCCTGGGCATTTTTGATCAGGTTGAGCAGTACCTGTTTGAGTTGATCCCGCGATATACGGATCGCCGGGAGATCCGAAGCCAGCTCTAAACGCCTCTCAATGCCCTGTTTGGCCAACTCCTTCTCCACAAAGGTGGTCACATGGCGGATAACCTCGTTGACCTGCACCAGCGACACCTCGGTAGAGGGGCGAGAAAACTCGCGAAGTTGTTTGATGATCCGGCCAATCCGCCCGATCTCTTCCTCGATGACGAGCAGGTTCTCTCTGTGGGGATCGGTGGCCGGAATCGTCTTGTTGATGATCTGCAGCGAGGTGGTGATGATGGCCAAAGGATTGTTCACCTCGTGGGCCACTTTGGCGGCCAGGCGGCCAATAGCCGCCATCTTTTCACTCTGGATCAGTTGGGCCTGCGTTCTTCTGATGGTGCGATTGGCCTCTTCGAGCCGGCGTTTCTCTTCATCCAGGCTCTGGATATGGGCCCGCAGCGCCTTGCGCATCTCCTCAAAACGCCGGGCAAGGTAGCCGATCTCGTCCTGGGTGGTCACCACAATGGCCTGATCGTAATCTCCCTGGGCGACAGCATCGACTCCCTGTACCAGTTGCTGAACCGGCCTGGAGATTTGCCAGGCGAGAAATATCGCCTCCCCGGTTCCCAGAAGGATGGCGAGGAGCCCGAGAAAGACGAGGTTCCGGGTGGTCTTTTGGATCTCGTACATGGCGCGCGCCAGAGAAAAACCGATGCGGATCGTTCCCCACTTGCGGGTCCCGCCAGGGGCAAAGAGGGGGATGGCCACATCGTATCCCCGGCCTCCCAATTCTGGTGAACGTGCCTCCTGCAGGAGAGGGGTGGAGGTGGCTACCGCCTTTTGGCTGATCGGATCAGGCAAGATCTTCCCCTGCATGGCACTGCGTCCACTGTAAGCGGCGACCCTTCCGTCATGGAGATGCACAATGGCGTACGCCACATCCTCTTCCTCGGCCACCTTCTCTACGGTCTGTTCCAGTTTGATGAAGTTATAGCTGAAGAGATACCCTTCGCTTAAAGCGGCCAGATTTCTGGCCAGGGAGAAGGCTCGTTTCTGTGACTCCCCCAGGATGGTTTCCCGCTGTCGCTTCTCGATCACCACGGTGACCAGGATCATCAGGGAGATCTGCACGATCAGGATCACTCCGATAAACTTGGCCCGAAGGCTTTGCCGGAGGGGAAAAAGCCATGCACGGGCCCGTTGCACCCACGTCACTCCTTTGAGGTCGGCCACATCCGGAGCGCCTATTTCCCTCATCGTTCCCTCTGCACCTGTGTATCTGGCTTGGAGCGGAGCCAGATCTTCTTCATCGGGATATAATGAGGACCCAGGGCATTGAGCTCGACTCCCCGCACGTACGGCTGGTAGAGGTAATCAAAAACCCGATGGCTCTGGCTGATCCAGGGAGCATCGTTCAGGGCCCGTCTCTCTACCTCCCGATAGATGGCGATACGCTTCAGGTAGTTCGTCTCTCGTCTGGCCTGCTCGAGCAAGCGATCGACCACCGGATTCTGGTAGAAGGTTCGATTCATCTTGCTCTGGGAAAAGAGGAGCGGGAAGAGGAAATTGTCCGGATCAGGAATATCGGCGTACCAGGCCAGCCGGAACATGGAAGCTTTTCCTGCCGTCAGCCTCTCTTTGAAGGCCTGCCAGTTCGGTGCCTGATGGATCTCTACCCTGACCCCTATCTCGGCGAGATACTCCTGGTAGGCCTTGAGTTCTTGAGCCGTCGTGACCTTTTGAGAACTCGTCCAGAGATCGATTACCGGGAGTCCCTTCCCCTCTGGGTACCCGGCCTGGGCCAAAAGCTGCCTGGCCCGACGGGGACTGTAGTAATAACCGTCCAGATCAGGATTGTAAGCCGGCATCCCTGGTGGGAGGATCCCCCGGGCCACGATGCTCCCCTGGCGCGTGATCTCCCGCACGATCGCCTCTTTGTTCACGGCGTAATTGAAGGCCTGCCGGACCTGGGGATGGGTAAACGGCTCCTTACGGGTATTAAACCCGATATAGAGCAGGTGAAGAAGCGGTTTGCGCAGATGGATATACCTGCGATACTGCGGATCACTTTGCACTTCCTGCGCCCGGGTCGTGGGGATAATCACCTCCTCCAGGGCACCGTCTAGAAAGGCGGTGAAGCTCTCCGCCTCCTGGGGGATAATGGTAAAGACGATCCGATCGAGGAAAGGGCGACCCTCATAGTAGGCATCATTGGCCTGCAGCTCTATACGGTGGTGAGGCTCCCAGCGATGGAAACGAAACGGACCGCTTCCCACCGGATGACGGGCAAACCGTTCTTCCCTGCCGAGGACCTCTTCCCGGGGAACCACCTTGGCATTGGCCATGGCCAGCACGGAGAGGAAGGGGGCGTACGGTTCGGTTAACACGATCTGGAGGGTATAAGGATCGAGCGCCTGCAATCCTTCTATGTGGGGCACTCTCCCCTCCCGGAAGGCGTTTACCCCCTGGATATACTGGAAGAACTCTGCTACCGGTGACTGCAGGGCAGGATCGAGGATCCGTTGAAAGGAATAGACCACATCGGCGGCCGTGACCTCTCGGCCGTTGTGGAACCTTATCCCCTGCCGGAGATAAAAGGTCCAGCGAAGCCCGTCTAACGAAGCTTCCCAGAAACCGGCCATAGCCGGGATAGGGTTGAGGTGCTTATCAAACTGTACCAGCCCATCAAAGAGCTGATTGACGACCGTATTGGCGTAGACATCGGTGGTGCGGGCGGGATCGAGGGAGGAAGGTTCATGGCTTAGGGGACGCCGGTATACCCCGCCCTGCCGGGGTCTCTCCTTTCCAGAAAAAGGTCCCGGCCATTGGGCCTGGCAGGGGAGGACTCCCCCCAGGCCGAGCAGCATCCCCAACAAGAAGAGCAAAATCCGTGCTATCTTAGGCTTTTCCATCCTTTTCTCCTCTCTGCAGGCTACCGCTGCTCAGCCTGGGAAAGCTCCTGGGCCAGGACCGCCCTGGCCCGTTCTGAAATGGAAAGGAACCGGATTCCTACCAGGTGTTTTGCCTCTGCCCCCTGCTGCATCCAGCGCACTTCCCCTTCTATGGAGACCGGTTCTGTTCGATGCGGGAAGTAGATATCCATGGTTAAGAGGTGAGAGGGGAGGAGCAGGGTATCGGTCTCCAGCATTAACCCCCCATAGCCGATATTCATGGTCCGGCCTTCTCCTGTGATCTGGTCTTCCCCTTTCTGCTGCGGGGCATGGACAGCATAGTGGACCGGGAGGGAGAGAGAGGCCCGGCGCACCTTACGCCGTTCCAGGCCCTGGCTTTTGCCATAGACATGCGGTTCAGGGGGGAAAAAACGGTGAATCTCGTGAAGGAGTTGCTCTGGACGGAACGGTTTGGTTAAGCAGGCATCAGCACCGGAGGCCAAGGCCTTATCCACATTATTCTCCTCTACATACCCGGTCATCGCGATGATCTTTACATGTTGCGTGGCCGGGTCTTCTTTTACCCGGGTGCAGAGTTCAAACCCGTTGATCCGGGGCATGATGAGGTCGAGCACCAGCAGGTCAGGTTTAAACGTGGCCATCTTGAGTCCGGCTTCATAGCCGTCGGCAGCCGTCTCCACCTGGTAGCCGGCCTGTCGTAGCGCTTGCGAGAGCGCGGCAGCCACCTCGGCATCATCATCGACGACCAGAATGCGTGGGATGCTATGTAAGGCAAATTCTTCGGGTATAGGCAGGCGGTAAGTGATCAGGAAATCGATGAAGTCTTCTGGCCGTACACGGTGATGACCGCCGGGCGTACGATAGGCGCGTAGCTTTCCGGCATTGATCCAGTTGGTAACGGTGAAATGCGTGACCTGGCAGTAGCGGGCAATCTCTCCTGTGGTTAGATCTCTCCTTTTTACTCTCACCTTGCGCTCTCCCTCTTCCCACCCTCGGCCCCCTGTCTCCGTGCTCGTCTAAATTCTAAAAATAATAGAAAATATAGAGAATCTCAACAATATTATGAAAGTTTTTTTCTCCTCCTGTCAAGAGCTATTTCTATCCCTCTTGACTTTCTATCAGCACAGCACCTACCATAGAGAAGGCAAGGGCGGTTCTGGTCTTTTCTCCGTTTGGCGCTGAACCCTGATCCAACAACTATCTTATCGACCATCCAGATCATCTGGATAAGCAAATAATGAAGGAGTGTCCCTCCATGTCTCGACTCCTCCTCTTGATGACCACCACCACGTACAAAGCCCGCGCCTTTATCGAGGCGGCACAGCGGCTCGATCTCCCGGTAACCATCGGATCTGAGCAACCCCAGATCCTGGCCGCAGCCAATCCGGCTGCCCATCTGACCCTCAACTTCCTGGAGCCGGAGGAGGCCACGCGACAGATTGTTGCCTTTGCCCAAACCCATCCGCTGCAGGCCATCGTTGCTGCCGATGATGACGGGGTAATCCTGGCCGCCATGGCCGCAAAAGCCTTGGGCCTGGTCCACAACCCGGTAGAAGCGGTTCTGGCTGCCCGTAACAAGTACCAGATGCGGAAAGTCCTGGCAGAGGCAGGACTCCCCTCTCCTCGGTTCACGTGCCTTTCCATCCATACCGACCCGCAGGCCGTTGCGGAGGGGATCCCCTTTCCCTGTGTGGTAAAACCGCTGGCCCTCTCGGCCAGCCGGGGTGTCATTCGGGCCGATACCCCGGCCCAATTTGTTGCCGCCTTCCACCGTGTCGTCCACCTCCTGCAGCAACCAGAGCCTGCCGGCGCGGAAAGGAGATTTGCCACTCAGATCCTGGTCGAAGACTTCATTCCCGGCCAGGAGGTGGCCCTGGAAGGCCTCCTCTCCCACGGCCAGCTCCGGGTCCTGGCCCTGTTTGACAAACCCGATCCTCTGGAAGGCCCCTTTTTTGAAGAGACGATCTACGTGACCCCTTCCCGCTTCCCTCCAGCCCTCCAGGAAGCGATACAGAGCTGTACCCAGCAGGCCATCACCGCCCTTGGACTCAGGGAAGGCCCCATCCACGCTGAACTGCGGGTCAACGATAACGGTCCCTGGGTGCTGGAAATTGCTCCCCGCTCCATCGGAGGGCTCTGTTCCCGTACCCTGCGTTTTACTGATGGCATTTCCCTGGAGGAGGTGATCCTTCGACAGGCGATGGGGTTTGACATCACTGGAATCAGACGAGAGGAGCGGGCGGCCGGTGTCATGATGATTCCGATTCCGCAGGCAGGTATTTTACGGGAGATCCATGGCCAGAGCGATGCAGAGCACGTGCCGGGTATTGAAGAGATCAGGTTGACCATACCACCTGGACAGGTGGTCATTCCCCCTCCTGAGGGATCGAGGTACCTGGGATTCATCTTCGCCCGTGGAGATACCCCTGAGGAGGTGGAGACTGCGTTGCGGGCGGCTCATCAACGATTGACCTTTACCATTGACCCCCTGCCTCCCTCTGCTCCCCCCCTCTCGGAGAGTCCTCCCCTCCCCACCCCGGCTTAAGGGTTTCCCAGCCTTCTCCTGAGAATTCGTTTGACTTTGCGCCCGGGAATAGGGTATAGTGAGATGTATCCTGGGAAGAAACGGCTTTATGGCAAATGACGCATATCCCTCATTCCAGTATAAAGGAGGCGACGATGTTTGGTTTGGGGCTTCCGGAACTCCTGGTCATCCTGCTGATCATCATGGTCATCTTCGGGGCAGGAAAACTCCCCGAAATCGGGGCCGGCTTAGGGCAGGGGATCCGAAACTTCAAGAAGGCGATGCGTGAGGCCAAAGAGATCGATGTAACGCCATCCGCAGAAGAAAAGAGCGAAAAGCAAGAAAGCTAATCCCTGGTCCTCTCCCTGCCCGGAGCCGGCTAGCGGGTCAAGAACTGCAAAAACTCGCTCTGGGGGGGGAGCAAGAGGGTGGTCTTCCCCCGCAACGATTTCTTATACGCCTCCAGGGTGCGGAGAAAGACGAAGAATTGGGGGTCCTGCTGATAGGCTTCCGCATAAATACGCGTCGCTTCCGCATCCCCTTCCCCTCGAATCGTCTGCTCCTTTTCGTAGGCCTCGGCCAGCAGGATGCTGCGTAGCTTATCCGTCTCTGCCCGGATCTTCAACGCCTCTTCCTTCCCCTCGGACCGGTACCGCCTGGCCTCTCTCTCCCGTTCGGCTCGCATCCGCCCAAAGACCGCTTTGGCATTTTCCGGGGGAAGGTCAGCCCGTTTGATGCGCACATCGATGATCTCGATGCCGTACTGCTGGGCAACGGCATTGCTAGTCTTGGTCACCTCCCCCATCAGCTTTCCCCGCGCCTTGGCCACGATCTCGGTCAGCGTGTGCAATCCGAGTTGTTCCCGCAGCTTGGAATAGATGATATCATCGAGACGTGCCTGGGCGTTCTGCTCATTCTGAACCGACATCAGAAAGACCAGGGGATCGACGATACGCCACTTGGCGTAGTTGTCCATTTCCAGCGTCTTCTTGTCCTTGGTGATGATCGGGGCCGGAGCCGAATCGTAATCGAGGACGCGATCATCAAAGTAGTGGAGCTGCTGGAGGAAGGGGATCCGGAAGTAGAGGCCAGGGGAAGGGGACCAGGGGATAGAGGTATCCTTGGGGGCGATCTTCTCTCTCCCTCCTACGATGCGTACCGGCTTTCCTAATTGGGTAACAACGACCTGTTCGGTTTCGGAAACGGTATAGGCCGAGATCTTGAGGAAGAAGAGGATGACCAGGATCGCGATGCTGATCCCGATGAACAGAGGTTGTCTTGCCATGAGTATCTCTCCTCCATGCCAGGGCAATAAGGTTATTGGCGCTTCTCTTGTGAGGATGCGGGGATGTTCACCCCTTGCGGTCCCAGGGGGAGCAGGGGAAGCACGCTATTCTTCCCTCCGCTATCCAGGATGAATTTTTCCATTCCTGGCAGGATCTCCTCCATGGTTTCGATATAGAGACGTTTTTGCGTGATATCCGGGGCTTTCTTGTACTCGCGTAGCACCTGCAGGAATCGCTGAGCATCACCCATGGCTCTCTTCACCTTTTCTGCCCGGTAGGCCTCGGCCTCGCGGAGGATCTTTTCTACCTTTCCCCGCGTTTCGGGTAAGATGGCATTCTTATACCCTTCTGCCTCGCGAATCATTCGTTCCTTGTCTTCCCGGGCACTGGCCACGTCCTTGAAGGCATCCAGCACCTGTGCCGGGGGTTGCACATCCTGGAGCTGCACCGCCACCACCTGCACACCAGCGTCATACTCGTCCAGGATCTGCTGGAGCAAGGCCTTGGTATCCTCCTGGATGGGGATCTTGCCGGTAGTCAGCGCCTCATCGATATTGCGTCTCCCGATAACCTCTCGCAGGGCCGCTTCAGAGGCATTCTTGATGGTACGGGGCAGGTCTTTCACGTTAAAGAGGAACTTCCTGGCATCCCGGATGACGTACTGGACGATCATGTCCAGATCCACGATGTTTTCGTCACCGGTGAGCATCAGGGATTCTGAAGGGACATTGGTATAGCGGGCAGGAGGACCAGGATCGATGGTACGGAATCCGATCTCTACCCTTCGCACTTCGGTAACCTCCGGAGTGAAGACCGTCTCGATCGGGTAGGGAAGATGGTAATGCAGGCCGGGTGTCGTGGTCCGGACATAACGACCAAACCGCAGTACCACTCCCTGTTCACGGGGGCCGACCGTATAGATCCCGGTACCCAGCCAGATCAGCACCAGCGCAGCGATGATCACATAGATTACAGGTCCCCCCATCTGCACGTTGGGAAGCTTAAGCTGGGGCAAATTAAACTGCGGTCCCCCGTCAAAGCGATCGTCCGGCCCCTTACGCCTCTGGTCAAAATCGTCCCATGCCATCCATGTTCTCCTCTACCCTCCCACACTCTCAGGCTATCTATCCTCTCTTCTCTCCCATCGTTTCCCAAACCATAGCAGATTTCTCTCCTGGCGTCAACCTCTCCCCCCTGCGCCAGCCCCCTTTTCCTGCCTGGCCGCTGAGCCCGCTCTCACCATCCCAGGACCCCTTTCCCCTGCGTTCTCCGACCAGGCGAGAAGGCGGATGAGGTTTTGCCTCTCTCCTTCACCTGGGCCCCCTAGTGATCGTCGCTGCGCCCCTACGCGCTCGAGGAGATCGAACAGGAGGATTGCAAAATGCATCAGATTATGCTATATAAAGGTGTTTTTTAGATCAATCGAGTGTAGGCCGGTGGAAGCGGGATGCCTGGGAAGTAGAGGGAGCAGAAAACGGTTGGAAACCCTGAGGGTGGGGAGGAGGAGAAGTAATATGCGCAGTAGCAGCACCTTAGAACTGGACGAGATCAAAAAAATCTATGCCGGGTATTCGAACATCTATGATTTCTTGTTCAAACGATTCTTTTACCCCCGGCAGAAGCATGTGATCAGTTCTCTCGCCATCCATCCTGGTGAGAAGATTCTGGATGTGGGAGTAGGTACCGGCCTCTCCCTGCCCGTCTATCCTCGTTTTGCCCAGGTGGTCGGCATCGATATCTCTTCCAAAATGCTGCAGGAAGCGGCCAAGAAGATCCAGAAATATCGCCTCTCCCATGTCTCACTCTTCGAGATGGATGCCTCCCGGCTCGCCTTTGCCGATGATAGCTTTGATTACGTCATTGCCGCCCATGTCGTAACCGTGGTGCCCGATCCGGTTGCCGTTCTGGCCGAGATCAAGCGGGTGACCAAGAGAGAGGGGAGAATCATCATCATCAACCACTTTCAGAGTACCAACCCGGTTCTGGCCAAGGTCGAGGAATGGATCACCCCGCTCTGCAAGCGCATGGGATGGCGCTCCGATCTCTCGCTGGAGGATCTGGTAACGCGTGCCGACCTCCAGGTCGATCACGTCTTCCGCTTGAGTAAGCTCGATCCCTGGAAGGTCATCTTTGCCGCCAACAACAAGTGAGGCGAAACGGTACCCTTCCCCTTATCTCCCACAGCACTTCTTGTATTTCTTCCCGCTGCCGCAGGGACAGGGTTCGTTGCGCCCTATCTTGCGTTCACTCCGGCGGACCGGGGTTTTCTTCTGTTCCTCTCCATCTGCCGCCATCTGGCCTCCGCGATGCTCGATATACCGGGGAGAACGGGAGCGAGGTCGTTGAAGCAGTTGCTCATCCCGCATCGGCTGCACCTTAAAGAGATAGCGAACCACTTCGTGCTTAAAGCGCTCCATGAGGGCGGCAAACATCTCAAATCCTTCCCGTTTATACTCATGGAGCGGATTTTTCTGGGCATACCCGCGCAGCCCGATCCCTTCCTTGAGGTAATCCATGGCCAGGAGGTGGTCTTTCCACTGGTTGTCGAGGACCTGCAGCGTGATGATCCGTTCCAGAGTGGAAAAGGTCTCCTCCCCAAAGTCCTTGATCTTCTTCTGGTACTGATCGTGCAGGTAGCGGATCAAGAACTCCCGCAGCTCCTCGAAGGTAATCTGGGTGAGATCCAGTTCCTCTAGGGGAACGGCCAGGAGGAATTCCCGTTCGAATTGTCCTTTGAGCGCTGCCAGATCCCATTCCTCGGGACGCAGGTCTGGAT
>RFHZ01000326.1 GCA_003696125.1 Nitrospinota bacterium | reverse complement strand
CTGGCTCCGCATATCCCCTATATCTCCATCTCCTCCGAGGTGAATGCCGAATTCCGCGAGTACGAGCGGACCAATACCACGGTACTCAATGCATTGGTGATGCCTCTAGTCTCTCGCTATATCGTGCAACTGCAACAACAGTTGCGAGAGACCGGCTGGCGGGGACGACTACATATCGTGCAGTCAAACGGTGGGATGCTCTCACCTGCCCTGGTACAGCGACGTCCCCTGGCCACCATCATGTCCGGTCCGGCAGCAGGGGTGGCGGCCAGCCAGTTCCTGCTGGCCCAACAGGGAATCCGGGAAGCGGTCACCTTTGATATGGGAGGCACCAGCACCGACGTCTGTCTCATCCACCAGGGGAAGGCAGCGGTGACGGCAGAGCGTCGTATCGGAGAGCAACCGGCTCGCCTCGCTTCCCTGGCCATCGAGAGCATTGGAGCCGGGGGGGGATCCCTGGCCTGGGTCGATGCGGCCGGGGCCATGAAGGTCGGTCCGCAAAGCGCCGGTGCTGTTCCCGGTCCGGCCTGCTATGGCCGTGGGGGTAGGGCACCGACGGTGACCGATGCCAACCTGGTCCTGGGCTACCTGAATCCGGCCGCCACGTACGGCCGGCAGATCAGCCTCCAGCCTCACCTGGCAGCCGAGGCGGTGGAGCGTTTCGGTCAACGCTTCGGTCTCTCCCTGCTCGAGACGGCGCAGGGGATCATCGATATCGCCAATGCGAACATGATGCGAGCCCTGCGGCTGGTCTCTGTGCAAAAGGGGCATGATCTGCGACGCTTCACCCTGGTGGCCTTCGGAGGAGCCGGTCCCCTCCACGCCGGGCGCCTGGCCCAACTGCTGCACATCCCCCGTGTCATCATTCCCCCCCTTTCCAGCACCTTTTCCGCGGTCGGCTGCCTGGTCTCGGATGTGCGTATCGACACGGTGCAGACCTATCGCCGGCAACTGGCCGATCTCTCCCCTTGCGAGCTGGCCGCTGCCTTCCGTCCCCTGGAAGAGCAACTGCTTCGCCAGTTAGGCGAAGAGGGATACGCAGAAGCAGCCGTCCAACTGCGACGCAGTTGCGATCTCCGTTACGTGGGACAGAAGTACGAACTGACCGTCCCGGTGGAGGGCGAGCCGGAGGAGTGGGCGATGCCAAAGCTGTACCAGGCGTTTCAGTCCCTGCACGAGGCCATGTACGCCTACCATACCGCCGAGCCGGTCGAATGTATCAACCTGCGCGTGGCTGCCCTGGTACCGCATCATGACCTTCACCTCCCCTCCTTACCGGCAGGGAGGGCCGAGGAGGCCCGGGTCGGGGAGCGTAAAGCCTTCTTCCCGGAAACGGGGATGGTAAGGATACCGGTCTATCAACGGGAGCGATTGGGAAGCGGGGCGGTGATGGAGGGACCGGCCGTGATCGAAGATGAGTGGTCTACCACCCTCCTCTATCCCGCCCAGCGATTGCAGGTAGACCGCTGGGGAGCACTGATCATGGAGAGGATCTGAGATGGATCGATCGATCAACCCGATTACGCTGGAAGTGGTTCGTAACGCCATCTTCTCCATCACCGAGGAGATGCGGGTCATCCTGATGCGCTCTGCCCGGGCCCCGATTCTCAAGGAAGCCGGAGACCTCTCCTGCGTGCTCACCGATGCACAGGGACGCCTCATTGCCCAGGGGAGTAAAGACATCGCCATTCATCTGGGGGTGATGGCCTTTACGGTCAAAGCCTTTCTGGAGGTGATCGATCCGTCCGGGCTACGTCCGGGTGATGTCTACTACACCAATGCCCCCGGCATCGGTGGCAACCACCTGCCCGATGTGAAGGCGATCCGGCCGATCTTCTTTGAAGACCGGCTGGTGGCCTTTGCCGTAAATCTCGCCCACTGGGCTGATGTCGGCGGTACCAAGGCCGGGAGCTACTACACTCAAGCGACCGAAATCTACCAGGAAGGCCTGCAACTCCCCCCGCTCCCGGTGTTCCGGGAAGGAAAGGTCGATCCCCTGCTCCTGGAACTGATCCTGCTCAACACGCGTAACCGGGAGGAACGCCAGGGAGACCTGTACGCGCAGTACGCCTGCAACGAAGTCGCTGCCCGTCGCCTGCACGAACTCTTCTCCCTGCATGGCCGCGAGACGGTGCTCCGCTGTTTCGACCACTACCTGGAGGAATCGGATCAACAGATGCGAGCGGCCATCGCCTCCATCCCGGATGGAACCTACTACGGGGAGGACTATCTCGATGATGATGGGATCACGGATCAACCGGTGAAGATCGCCGTGCGGATCACCATCGAGGGGGATCGCGCCCGTTTCGATTTCCGGGATAGTGCACCCCAGACCGCCGGGCCACTGAACTGCACCTACTTCATGACCTGCTCAGCCGTCTATTACGCCATGAAGGCGCTGGTCGGCCCGGACATCCCTCCTAACGATGGATGCTACCGCTGCCTGGAGGTGATTGCCCCACGCGGTTCGGTCACCAATCCCGAACCCTGGGCACCGCTGGTCGGCGGGAATCACGAGACGACCCAGCGGATCGTCGATGCGATCTTTCAGGCCCTGGCCCCGGTGCTCCCGGATCGGGTGGTGGCCGGGGGCACGGCTACCTCGGGGGTGGTGATCATCAGTGGCCGGCGTGAGGATGGTCGGCCCTTCATCTTCTACGAGGCGCATGGAGGAGGGGAAGGAGCACAGGCCACACGCGATGGAGCCAATGGGATACGGGTGCACATGGCCAACACGATGAACACCCCGATCGAGGCGCTGGAGGCGGAGTACCCGCTCCGGGTGGAAGCGTATCACCTCATCCCGGATAGCGGGGGACGTGGTAAGCATCGTGGTGGACTGGGACTCCGCCGTACCTATCGTATCCTCTGTCCCGAGGCAGAGGTGACCACCATGAACGATCGCCATGTTGTTCCCCCCTTCGGCCTCTTTGGCGGCCAGGCAGGACGCCCGCTACACATCATCCTCAACCCCCAGGGAGAGGCGCGACGCATACGGGGAAAGGAGACCCTGCAGGTAGGGCAGGGGGATGTGATCCAGGTGGAAGGGGTAGGGGGTGGAGGCTATGGTCG
>RFHZ01000325.1 GCA_003696125.1 Nitrospinota bacterium | reverse complement strand
GGGTACCGATGGTCAGGGCACCGTTCAGGGCGAACTTCATGTTGCCGGTCCCCGAAGCCTCGGTCCCGGCCGTGGAGATCTGCTCGCTCAGATCGGCGGCCGGGATGATCTTCTCGGCCAGCGAGACCCGGTAGTCGGGGAGGAAGACCAGGGTGATCAGACCCCTGGCCCGGGGATCGTTGTTGATCACCTGGGCAACGTTATGGATCAGCTTGATGATCTGCTTGGCCGCCCAGTACCCCGGTGCCGCCTTGCCGGCAAAGATATAGGTACGCGGGAAGAGGGGCGGTTTCTGCTCTTCCACCAGCATGAAGTACTCGTGCATGATGTGCATCACGTTGAGGAGTTGCCGCTTGTACTCGTGAATCCGCTTGATCTGGATGTCGAAAAGAGTGTCGATGTCTACAGCGATGCCGGTCGTCTCCTGGATCACCCGCGCCAGCCTCATCTTGTTGCTCCGCTTGGCCTTCCTGAATTCTTCTTGAAAGCCTGCGTCCTGCGCGTAGGGTTCCAGGGCACGGAGTTGATCCAGATCGGTGATCCACCCCTCCCCGATGGTGGCACTGATCAACCTGGCCAGCGGAGGATTGGCCTTTAAGAGCCAGCGACGCGGTGTGATGGCGTTGGTCTTGTTCTGGAAGCGCTCGGGCCAGAGCTGGTAGAAGTCTGGTACCATGGTCGTCTTGAGCAGTTCGGTGTGGAGGGCAGCCACGCCGTTGATCGCGTGGCTGCCCACAATGGCGAGATGGGCCATGCGTACCTGCTGGGGGTCCCCCTCTTCGATCAGCGACATCCGCTGCAACCGTGCTGCATCACCCGGCCAGACCGTGGCCACCTGCTGCAAAAAGCGGTGGTTGATCTCCTGGATCAGTTCCAGATGCCGGGGAAGTACGCTTCCTAGTAAGGAGACCGGCCATTTCTCCAGGGCTTCTGGCAGCAGGGTGTGATTGGTATACGCGCAGGTGGCCTGCGTGATCTCCCAGGCCTTGTCCCAGGGCAGGCCGTGCTCATCGACCAGGAGCCGCATCAGCTCGACGATGACCAGGGCCGGGTGGGTGTCGTTGAGCTGGATGGCCACCCGGTCGGGAAAGGCATCCAGGCTCTCCTCGCTCTGCCGGTAGCGTCGCATGATGTCCTGCAGGGCACAGGACACCAGGAAGTACTCCTGCGTCAGGCGGAGCCGTCGGCCGGCCTCCACCGAGTCAGAGGGATAGAGGACCTTGGAGATGATCTCAGAGGAGATCTTCTGCTCCACTGCCTTGAGGTAATCGCCCCGGTTAAAGATCTGCATGTCAAACTCCTGGGAGGAGCGGGCCGCATACAGGCGTAAGAAATTGACCGTCTCTCCCCCGTACCCGACGATGGGGATGTCGTAAGGCACCCCGATGACCACCTTTTGCTCTATCCACCGGGCCACATCGCGACCCTGGGCGTCCTGGGTATGCTCGACCCGACCATAAAGCGGGACACGACAGGCCTCATCCGGTCGTTCGATCTGCCAGGGCATCCCCTGCGCCAGCCAGGTATCGGGCTGCTCCTTCTGGTAACCGTTTTCGATCTCCTGGCGGAACAGGCCGTACTCGTAATGAATCCCGTACCCGTAACCCGGCATGCCCAGGGTGGCCAGAGAGTCGAGGAAACAGGCGGCCAGCCGGCCGAGTCCCCCGTTGCCCAGGGCAGCATCCCGTTCCTGCTCCTGCAGCGCTTCCAGGTCGATCCCCATCTGGGAGAGCATCTCCTGGCACAGATCCCAGAGGTCGAGATTGTAGAGGTTGTTGCCGAGGGAGCGGCCGATGAGGAACTCCATGGAGAGGTAGTAAAGACGCTTGGCCCTGGCCTGACGGTAGCGCGCTTCCGTCTTCAACATGCCGTCCACCAGCCGGTCACGCACGGCAAGGGAGAGGGCCATGAAGAGGTCACGGGGGGAGAGGTCTTCCCACTCCTTGCCCAGGGAATAACGCGCATGATAAGCCATCGATGCGCGCAAGGTTTGTAGAAGAGACTCTTGTCTGTGATCTCGCTGCTGATTACTCACATCCACCTCCTGCTGCAGGCTCTCCACTTCCCCCGACGAGAAGCTTCCTTTCTCTGTAGATGTCAATTTTTTGACAAACTGTAGGAAAAATGGCACACTCGCCCTGCCTCTAAGCGCAGGGCGTTACGATTCAGTAACAGGGTAACAGGAATTCGTAGCCCTGTCTAGAGGGGAAAAGAGAGGCTTTTGTTACCTATCGGTAACCTCCCTGCCTCCCCTCCCCTCTTTTCACCAAAGAAATCCCTCCCCTGCCGCACCCGGGACCAGAAACCCTCCCGGCTCTCGAAGACTCCTATGGCAGAAAATCCTTACCAGTGGCGGCTTTCCGGGGTTGTGTTTCCGGGAAGAGACATGAAAAAAGGGGCGTATGATTCTGGTCTCTGGCATTGGTAAGATGAGGATCTGGCACACAAATTGCTCTCAGGAGATGATGTCTTCAAAGAGTAGAGTCCGAACCGCTCCGAGCCCCGTCGTCCCTCAGGGAGGGCGGGGACGCGACGGCCGGGAGAGCAATCTCCCGACCAGCCCGTGTTTGGCAAAGGAGGCTATCTGTGTGATGGCCTCCTTTTTTTCTGGTTACTTTTAGAGATGGTGTGGTAAGACGAGGAGGAGAGATATGGGAGAAGAGAGAAGGTTGCAGAGCAGGACCCGGCGACGCTTTCTGCAGGCGGCAGCCGGGACGGTAGGGGTGACGCTGGGACTCCTTGCTGCCAGGACAGCCTCCACGCCGTCCGGGGAAGCGGCCCCCCCTCCGGTCGATGGAAGGGTAAATACCTTAGAGCGGATGCGGGCCGACCTGCAGCGCGCCCTGCAGAAACCGGTAGAGCAGCGGCGCTGGGTCATGGTGATCGATGCCCGCAAGTGTATCGGCTGTAACGCCTGCACCGTGGCCTGTAAGGCGGAGAATGCCACCCCACCCGGTGTCAATTACCGGGTGGTCCCGGAGGTGGAGGCCGGGGAGTATCCCAACGTGACCCGCTTCTTCATGCCCACCCAGTGTATGC
>RFHZ01000324.1 GCA_003696125.1 Nitrospinota bacterium | reverse complement strand
TCTTTGGCCAGTTCAACATGCGCAAACCCGGTAGTCCCTGGCAGGATCTCCGGCTGCGTCAGGCGGTCAATCTGGCCATCGACCGGCCAGAGCTGATCCAGGATCTCAAGGGGAACGGGGTGATCATCCCGGCGCTGATCCCGGTGCAGGCCTTTGGATACGATCCTGACCTCACTCCTTATCCCTTTGATCTGGCCAAAGCGCGACACCTCCTCCAGGAAGCCGGGTATCCGGATGGCCTGGTGCTCACCCTGATCGCGCCAGAGGATCTGGAGATGCAGGCGATCTCGATCAGTATGATGCTCGAACAGGCCGGTTTCCAGGTCGATTTTCAGGTGCTCGATCAGAAGACGTTTCATCGCCTGACCACCCTTGACGGGATGGCGCAGCCTGCCCGGCAGACCTGGGATATCGCCCTCTGGTCGTTTCTGGATTATCTGAATTTCCCCGTGTTTCTTTTCTACCACTACTTTGCCCTGGATGGACCGGTTGATTGGGTCGATGAGCAACCCGTGCTTCGCCAGCTTTACACCCAGGCCTTACACGCGGTCAATCCAGACCAACAGCAAGCCGTGATCCGGCAGATGGAGCGACACACACGCGACCAGGCCTATTTTCTCTTTCTGTATAACCCGATCCAGCTCTATGCGGTGAACAAAGCGGTGGCGTTTGTGCCGCAGGTCACCACCCTGCTCCCGCTGGCCGAGACGTCGGTACGTGAGGAACACTGGTCGGTACGACAAACGGCTGGACCGGAGACCCCTGGTACAGAGCAGGCACTCCGGGCAGACCCGCACAACAGGGAACAGGTGGCGGTTGGTCAAGCGGTGTACGCCCGGCATTGTGCCGCCTGTCATGGGGTCAACCTCGAAGGTCAGCCCAACTGGCGACAGCGGTTACCCACTGGTCACTACCCGGCACCCCCCCATGATGCAACCGGTCATACCTGGCACCATCCAGACCGCTATCTGTTCGAGACGGTCAAATACGGATGGCAGCGGTTCGCTCCTCCCGGCTATCAGAGCAACATGCAGGGGTTTCAGGATCGGTTGACCGATGCCGAGATCTGGGCGGTGCTCGCATTTATAAAAAGCCGGTGGCCCCCGGCGATTCAGGCGCAGCAGGAACAGGTAAACAGGCGAGCACAGGCGGTGCAACAACATGGGGGATCGGTGCAGACGCCTAGACCGTAAACCAGCCATGATCCGTGCGGAAACCCCCGAGATGGACTTCTCAGCGCCAGGATCTCTGTGCCTCACACACCTTTCGTCTTCATACGGAGAGGCTCTCCTACGATCACCGTGGGAAGTACGGGGAGTTCTCCCCTTTTGCGTACGCACCAGCGTGATCTGGCATCGGTGGGAGAGAGAGGTCTGATATGAGACGGTCCAGGGAGGAGAAAGCCTGCAGAACGAGACCTCATTAGAAATGGTTCTGAAGCGGGATCGGGTCCTCATCGTAACCGGTCTGGCCCTGATCACCGGGTTGGCCTGGATCTATCTGTTCGACCTGGCCTGGCACATGGAGATGGGGCTGGAGATGGCTCTGCCCCAAATGCGGTCATGGGGTGAGAGAGATTTTCTCCTCATGTTCCTGATGTGGGCAGTGATGATGATCGCCATGATGCTCCCTTCGGCGGCACCGATGATCCTGCTGTTTG
>RFHZ01000323.1 GCA_003696125.1 Nitrospinota bacterium | reverse complement strand
GTATCCGGGTACGGGATCGGTTAAACGGAGAGGAGTACGACATCCGTGCTCGCCTGATCGTCAGCGCCGTGGGTCCCTGGGCGGATCAGGTAGAGCGTATGCTCAATCCCCAGGCTCCTCGCCGTCTGCGGACCACCAAAGGGATCCACCTGCTTACTCCCAAATTCGTTAACCATGCGGTGGTCATGCTGGCCAGAAGGGATGGCCGGGTCTTTTTTGCCATTCCCTGGGAGGGATATACCCTCATAGGGACTACAGATACCGATTATACCGGTGATCTGGACCGTATCCCGACCACGGTCGGCGATGTTGAGTACCTGGTGGAGGAGATTCGCTATCACTTCCCCTCTCTCTCCCTGACCGAGATCTATACCACGACCGCCGGGGTGCGGCCCCTGGTTCCCCGCCGGGAAGGCGGGTCTCCCTCCGATACCTCCCGTCGCCATCGCCTCTTTGATCACCGCCAGGAAGGGATCGAAGGGGTGCTCTCTGTACTCGGGGGAAAGATCACCGACTATCGATTGATCGCCGAGCAGACCGTGGATGTGATAGAGGCCAGGCTGGGCCGAAAGCATGTCCCCTGTCAGACCGCTTCCACCCCGCTCATCGGCGGTCAGATGGAGGATTTCCAGGAATTTCTGGCGCGTGAGGTTGAGCAGGGGCAGAAACAAGGGGTAGATCCCTTCTGCCTGGAGCATCTGATCCGGACTTATGGGAGCCGGTATCCGGAAGTGCTGAAGCTCGGCCAGCAGGACCCAACTCTCCTCGAGCCGATCACCCCCTCCACCCCCTCTATCCTGGCCCAGGTCGTTTATGGCGTGCAGCATGAGATGGTACGGACCTCTGCCGATCTCCTGATACGCCGCCTGGGTCTGATCTTGCACCCAGGAGAAGGCCTGGAGGCACTTGATCGCATCTCTCCCCTCCTGGGAAAGCTGCTGCACTGGACGCCAGAACAGCAGGAACAGGACCGGCAGGCCTATCTGGATGAAGTCACCTTACGGCATGTCTCCTGACCCTCACTCCTTGGGTTCCCTTTTCTATTGAATTTTACTGCAGAGAACGCTGAGAGCACAGGGGATATTTCATTTCAAAAACGCTTCGCTCCTCTGCGAACTCTGCGGTGAATTTAACATCGTCGGGTTATTTGCGTTTCTGCTTGACAAGGAAGAGGGGAGTGTATAGAATCGGGGCTCAAAGCTTGAGTCTGGGGGAGGTAAAAGCCGCTTTGTTGAGCTCAGAAAGGAGGTCTAAATGAGGAGAGATACTGTACACTTGTCCTACAGGTTGTTACTGGTAGCCATGGCTGCTCTTCTCCTGAGTGGCCTGGTTTCAGGGGTTATGGCGGAGGAGCCGAAGCGGGGAGGGACCCTCAAGTTCATTCCCCATGCCGATCTGAAGGTGATCGATCCGATCTGGACCACCGCCTATATCTCTCGCAATCACGGGTACATGATCTATGATGTGCTCTTTGCCCTGGATGAAAAGCTCAAGGTACAACCCCAGATGGTCGATACCTGGGAGGTGAGTGCCGATAACCTGCAATACACCTTTACCCTG
>RFHZ01000322.1 GCA_003696125.1 Nitrospinota bacterium | reverse complement strand
GGGCTATTACCGGGCGGCCGCGACCGTGTATCGCCTGGAAAGAGAGGCAGAGAGAAGGCTACAGGCCTTTAACTCCCTCTGGCAGAAGACCGTTCAGTCTCTCCGGCAACTGGAGCAGCTTTCCGCCGGAGAACACACACGCAAGGAGGCCGGGAATCGCTATCAACAGGTGGTTCAGATGCTGGGAATCTCTGCGGAGACCCGGCTACTCGACCCCTCTACCTGTCCGGACGAGCGCCAGGTGCAGATCGGGGCTTACCGCCTGGCAAACGGCCAGGAGATCCCTTCCCATACCCGCTGTCTCCTCACCGGCTCCGAATGGAAAGAGGTGCAGGCCCTCCTCCAGCAGACACGGGCAATCGCCGAACTCCGCACCTTCTGACCGCATTTAGAGCCGGGACAGGAAGTCGTCGATCAGGGCATCTGGACGGAGAGAGGGATAGCCGAGCGCGGCCAGTTCTTCCAGCGTATACTCCTGGCCCAGAGACCAGAGCTCATGCAGCCAGGCACCGGCCGCCGGGTCGCGGTACCACTCCTCCCCATACTGCTCTTGCAGATAGGCCCTGAGCCCGGCTTCGAAGAACCAGGCCCGCAGGTACCAGGCCGGGAGCAGGTTGCTCTCCAGTTCGGCCAGATAGAAGGCCTGGGGATAACGGACCCGGCAGGCCTCACTGATATACTCGACGTAGGCCTCGGCCGTCTCCTCGCCTCCCCCTTCCTGATGCCAGGTCAGTTCGTAGCGGAGCTTGGCGATATGGCGGCGCACGATGAAGAGCTTTTCCAGGGTACTCAACCGGGCATAGTCTTCGCTCTGGGTCCAGTCGAGGTATTTGCCGATCCAGGAGGGTTGACGGGTCAGCGAGGCCCAGAGGAAGGCATAACTCATCCAGAGGGAGCGATCACCCAACACCTGGTAGGGGAAGGGTTTGGTGGCCGGGATGTGGGTATAGTAGAGCGCCTTTCCGTATTCCTGTAGCAGCCGCTGGTAGTCCTTCCATCCCCCATGGGGAGCGACCAGCAGGTAGACCCGTTCCGGCACCTCTACCGGCAGGCAGGCGGTGGAGAGGGGGTATTTCCCGTCCTGCCGCCATTCCCAGAGGATGTCTGCTCCCCCCTCCCCCTCTGGGTACAGCTCCCGGGCCATGGTAGGGAGAATACTCATCGCCTCCTCCGGCGGGAAGTAGCGATCAAACTCTGCTCCCCGGAAGAGGTAGAGCAGGTCGTGCCGGCAGGCCTCCTTGAGCGAGCAGTCGACCCGCTTTTTCAGCATCCAGCGCAGTACATCGAGGTACATGTCCTCGGTCTCGGCGAGAAAACGGGCACCCTGTTCTTGCAACCCTTCCAGATCGAGCCGTCCCACCTCCTGCCAGAGGGCGGCATAGTGGGCATAGCCGAGCGCTTGGGCAAGCGAAGTCATCTGCTGCCAGTAGTCGCGGTAGTAGGGATGCAGTTCCGCCGCCACCGTTTCGGCCAGGGTAGAGAGGAATTCGCGGCGGTGTCGTTTGGGTTCGTTCGCCAGCCGGAACGGTATCCAGGTCAGGGGAATCTCTTCCACTTCCGGGATAACCACCTTGGCCTGTTCCTGCCGCCTTTGTAACCTGTCTTTATGACGCCATCCGGCCGCGTTCAGGAAGTGCTCCACCACATATTCGAGGAGAAAGGAGAGGAGCTTGGGGGAAAGGGCCTCTTCCATGGTCTCCGGCTGGTGAAGCGCCTCCTGCAACAGGGAAATGGTCTCCTCATTGAACAGTTCCTGATAGGCCTCGTACAGCTC
>RFHZ01000321.1 GCA_003696125.1 Nitrospinota bacterium | reverse complement strand
GTCCTGGGTAGACTGGATCTGGCAGAGGAGATCGAGCACAGTGGTCTTTTCCGCTACCGGAACCTCATAGGTCTGGATATAGGAGCCAGGCTCCTGCTCTGGATGGAAACGATGTACCTGGACGATCACAGAGTCCATGCCTCTCTTCCCCCAACTGCCTGTTTGCTTTACCCCTTGACCATGCATTACCGGAACAACTTTTTACCACCGATCCCGGGGAGAAGCCAGGAATAACTGGTCAAAGGCCCTGCCCTCTCGGCAGCGACTTCTCCTACACACCACACCTCTGATCTAACAGAAATCCCCTCCCCTGTCAACCGTTACCGTGTCCAGGCCAGCCACCAGGTAAAGAGTCTCTTCAGCAGGGGGGTCAGGCGGGTACGGTTATAGGTGTCAGCCACCTGCCTAATCGCCTCGGCCTGGGTCGGATAGGGATGAATGACCGTTGCCAGCGTCTTCAATCCGGTCCTGGTCACCATGGCCAGGGTGAGCTCGCCGATCATCTCCCCGGCATGACGGGCCACGATAGTGGCCCCCAGGATCCGGTCGCTCCCCTTGGCCACCAGGATCTTGACAAACCCCTCCTCCTCCCCGTCGGTGATGGCCCGATCGACCTCGTGGAAGGGACGGACAAAGGTCTCTGTGGCCACGCCCCGCTGCTGCGCCTCATGCTCAGAGAGCCCCACATGTGCCACCTCAGGATCGGTATAGGTACACCAGGGGATGGTCAGCCGGCTCAGGCGCTTTCGTCCCCCAAAGAGGGCATTCTGGATCACGATGCGGGCCGCGGCATCGGCGGCATGGGTAAATTTATGGCTCATGCAGATGTCTCCGGCCGCATAGATGCGGGGATTGGTGGTCTGCAGATAGTCGTTGACCACGACCCCTCTCTGCCGGTCGTACTCCACCCCTACCCCTTCCAGGTTCAGTCCCTCCACATTGGGGGCGCGGCCGGCACCGACCAGGATCTCATCGACCACCACCTCATCCCGTTTTCCCTGGACACTGACCTGCAACCGTTTCTCTCCGTTACTACCCCTTACCTGTTCGATTGTGCACCCCAATACCAGCCGGATCCCCTCTCGCAGGAAGGCCTGCTGGATGATCTCGGCCGCATCCGCATCTTCCCGGTGCAGGATGTGGTTGCCGCGATGGAGCAGGGTCACCTCGCACCCCAGGCGACAAAAGGCCTGGGCGAGTTCACAACCGATGGGACCACCCCCGATCACCGCCAGCCGGCGTGGTCGCCTGGTCAGAGAAAAGACGGTTTCGTTGGTCAGATACCCTGCCTCGGCCAGGCCGGGGATAGGGGGATCGACCGGCCGGGCACCGGTGGCGATCACCGCCTTCTTGAAGCGGAGGATCTTGTCACCCACCTCTACCGTCTCCGGACCGGAGAAGC
>RFHZ01000320.1 GCA_003696125.1 Nitrospinota bacterium | reverse complement strand
CCTTCTCCTAAGTGCCCTTTTCCGATTCCTCTCCTTTTCCCCCCAAGAAGAGGGGGGGCAAAGAGTGACTCCCTCATTTCGGAACACAAACACTATAGGACTTTTCGAGGGAAGTGTCAAGGGAAAAGAGGAGGGGAGCGGATAAAAAAATCTTTTAAAAACAATGCATTAACTGTCGCAGCCTAGCCGGTTGGAATTACAGAGAAATCTCCTCTCCTTCCCAACCTTTTACGCCCGCCTGGCTTTCAGGAAGGTCCTGACCTCGGAGAGGGACAGGGTATTTACCACGTCCGACGCTTCAAGCCATCCCCGTCGTGCCACATAGACCCCGTACCGGAGATAGGCCAGATCGGCTACCCGATGGGCATCCGGGTTGATCGCCAGCTTCACCCCCTCTGCTTTGGCCTGCCTGCACATCTCCCAGTCCAGATCCAGGCGCCGGGGATTGGCATTGATCTCGATGATCTTTCCCGTCTCCCTGGCTGCGGCAATCACGGCACGCAGATCCACGGCATACGGCTCTCTCGCCAGGAGAAGCCGGCCGGTCGGGTGTCCCAGCATGGTGACGTGGGGATGCTGGAGCGCCCGGATGATCCGCCGGGTCATGGCCTCCTGGGGCAGGGAAAAGCGGCTGTGGACGGAGGCGACCACATAATCGAATCCGGCCAGGATCTCTTCAGGATAATCATCCACGCTTCCATCGGGGAGGATTTCGAGTTCGATCCCCTTAAGAAGGGTGATGCCGGAGAGTCGACGGTTCAGCCGGTCGATCTCGGCCCATTGTTCTCGCACCCGTTGGGGGGAGAGACCGTTGGCGTAGCGGGCAGATTTGCTGTGATCGGCAATCCCCAGATACCGGTAGCCGAGCTCTTGTGCACCTCGTGCCATGTGCTCTAGCGAATCGACCCCATCGCTGTAGTGCGTATGCACGTGGAATACCCCCTGGATATCCTCCTCATTAAGGAGATGGGGAAGCCTTCCCTCCTGGGCGGCCTCAATCTCTCCCCTGTTTTCGCGTAACTCCGGAGGGATATAGTCGAGACCGAGAGCCTGGAAGATCTCTCCTTCGTCTCGACACCGGATCCGCTCCCCCTCCTCCTGACGAAAGAGCCCGTATTCATTCAGGAGGAGGGAGCGGCTCCTGGCCAGTTGCCGCAGAGCAACGTTATGCTCCTTGCTCCCGGTAAAGTGGTGAAGGGCATATGGATAGGCTTCATCAGAGACGATACGCAGATCCGCCTGCACCCCGACGTCCAGGAGGACACGCACCCTGCTCTCCCCTTGCTGCAAGACCCGTTCTACCCCCTCAACCGTAGTAAAAAAGCGGGATACGGCCGGTGGATCGTCACTGCTGACCAGGATGTCGATATCCCTGATCACCTCTTTACGGCGGCGCAAGCTCCCGGCCAGGCTGATGCGGATCACATGGGGATGGGTACGCAGCATGGTACACAGGTATTCGGCATGGGGATAGACCTCCGGGTAGAGGTGCCACTGGGCCGTCTTCTTGCGATAAGCGATCCCCTGCAAGATCTTCTCCTGTGATTTCGGACCAAACCCCTCCAGGGAAGCGAGTCGATTCTCCTGGCAGGCATATTCCAGTTCTCCAACAGAGCTGATGCCGAGTTTTTGATAGATGGTGTACACCTTTTTCGGTCCCAATCCCGGGATATGGAGCATCTCGAGGAGTCCAGGGGGAATCGATGCCTTCAGGGCAGCGTACTCGGCCGCCTCGCCGGTCTTTACATATTCAGTAATCAGCTCGGCTATGCTCTTCCCGATTCCCTTGAGTGTAGAGAGCTGTCCGGATTCGATCAGTGCCTGGACATCGGCACTGGTGGTCTCCAGGGTGCGGGCCGCATTATGATAGGCACGGGCCCGAAAAGGGTTGGCCCCGGACAGCTCCAACAGGGTCCCCATTTCACGCAAGAAGCGGGCGATCTCTTTCTTATCCATACGGTATATCCCTCAAGGGAGCAGCAAGACCTTTCCCGTGGTCTGGCGGCCTTCGAGCTGTCGATGCGCCTCTGCGGCTTCGGCCAGGGGGAAGGTCTTGCCGATACGGAGCTTTAAACGGCCGGAAACGATCCAGCCGAGCACATCACCGGCTCGCTGGAGCAAGGTCTCCCGATCGGCAATGTAGTGCATCAGGGAGGGACGGGTCAAAAAGAGAGAACCTTTCTGGGAAAGAAGGGCCGGATCAAAAGGGGGCACCGGACCGCTCGATTGCCCGTACAGCACCAGATACCCCAGTGGGGCCAGCGAATTCAGGCTCTTGTCAAAGGTGGTCTTGCCCACCGAGTCATAGACCACATTGACTCCCCGTCCATCGGTCAGGCGATTGACCTCAGCCTCAAAATCCTGCTGGGTGTAAAGAATCACCTCGTCTGCACCGGCAGCCCTGGCCAGGCGGGCTTTTTCCTCTGTAGACACGGTACCGAAGACACGGGCCCCGCGTAGCTTGGCCATCTGGACCAGTAAGAGTCCCACCCCTCCAGCAGCCGCATGGACCAGACAGGTATGCCCGGAGTGTAGAGGGTAGGTACTGTGCGAGAGGTAATGTGCCGTCATCCCTTGCAACATGGCCGCCGCCCCATCCTGAAAGCTCAACGCTTCTGGCAGCTTGACCAGCCTCTGGGCAGGTGCCACCACATATTCCGCGTAGGACCCGGGCACACCGGTATAGGCGACTCGCTCTCCGACTTCCACCTCTGAGACCCCATCTCCCACCGCCTCGACGACACCAGCTCCTTCCAGTCCAGGAATCAGAGGGAGGTCGGTTTTGTACAGACCGGTCCGGTGATAGATATCGATGAAGTTGACACCGATGGCTTTCAGGTGGACCAAAGCCTGGCCAGGTCCTGGCGAGGGCATCGGTACTTCCTCATAGCGTAACACATCTGGACCGCCATTTTCGTGGATACGAATCGCTTTCATCCTCTGGTTCCTCCTCTGGAAAGCGGTGCAATGATCTATCCCCTCTCTCCGGTCGTCCCTCTCCGGTACACAAGACGAGGAAGAGGTGTAGCCTGACACCATGCTCTGGCTGAACTGCCAGGTACGCAAGATACCGAAGAAGGGGGGACAAGTCAAGAGGTCCACTCTTGATCTTTTCACTTGAAAATGCTAGAATGGGGATGGTAGTGAGCCCTTACAAGAACCTGGACATCAGCAGGAGAAACAGAGAAGGTTACGACCTGTATTCTTCGAGGATTCAGACGCAATGGATACCGTGCTTCTCGGCGAACGGGAACAGCAGATTCTCAAGGCGACCATCCATACCTATATCACCACCGCCGAACCGGTAGGTTCCCGTACCATCGCCCGGAAGTTTCAACTCGGCCTGAGTGCGGCAACCATTCGTAATGTTATGGCCGATCTGGAGGAGATGGGGTTTCTGACCCAACCCCACACGTCGGCAGGACGGGTCCCCACGGATAAAGGGTATCGTTTTTACGTCGATAGCCTCGTCGATCTTCCCGCGCTAAGCAAGGCAGAATCGGCCCGGATCGATGCGGGATACCAGACCACGCTGCACAAGGAAATCGAGGAGCTGTTAGAGGTAACCACCAAGCTCCTCTCCCTGATCACGCAGCAAGCAGGGATCGTGTTGCTGCCTCGCCTGGCCTATATGGTCTTCAAACGGATCGAATTTGTCCGACTCCATCCCAAAAAGGTGATGGTCCTCCTGGTGACCCAGACCGGATTGCTGGAGAATAAAGTCATCGAGCTGGATGAGGACCTCATGCAAGAGCAGCTTGATGGCATTGCCCGCTTTCTGAACAACCGTTTTGCTGGCCTCTCCTTGCATACGGTGCGAGAGCGGGTGGCGGCGTTGATGGCAGAGGAGAAGGCGCAGTACGATACGCTCCTGCAACGAACCGTCCAGCTCTGTCAGAAGGCCTTTCTCGACGAAGAGCAAGAGGGGGAGGTCTTTGTCGGTGGCACCACCAATATCTTCAAACAGCCTGAGTTTGTAAGCGATCTGGAAAAGCTACAGGCGATCTTTCAAGCTCTGGAAGAGAAGAAACGCCTCATTCAAATCCTCGATGCCTGCCTGCACGCCGAAGGAGTCAAGGTCCTGATCGGCTCTGAAAGCCGGATAGAAGAGATTCAGGACTGCAGCCTGGTCACCCACACCTATCAGTATGGGGATCGTACCATAGGTGTCCTGGGGATCCTGGGTCCCAAACGCATGGAATATCCTCGCCTCATCTCGATCGTGGATTACACAGCGAAAGCCTTAAGTCGCGTCCTGAGTGCCGAATAGACAAAGGATCTCTGGAGGGAGAAGGAAGGGAGTATGTCTGTACCGGAACAGGGAGGAAAAGCCCCAGAAGAGCAGATTCACGTTTCCCCTGCTGAGACAACCGATACGTCATTGACCGGCCGCATCCAAGAACTGGAGGCGGCCCTCACAGAGAAGACTCGGGAGGCCGAGGCTACCTATCAGCGGTTACTCCGCCTGGGAGCAGAGTTTGAAAATTACAAGAAGCGGAGAGCCCGAGAAGAGGAAGAGGGCCAAAGACGGGCACAAGCCCAACTGCTCCAGGCTCTCCTCCCCGTTCTCGACAACCTGGAACGGGCTTTAGAAGCGACAAAGACGGTTTCTCCTCCCCTCGCCGCCTGGGTGAACGGCATGGAGATGATCTGGAAACAGTTTAAAGATGTGCTTGCGCAGGCAGGCGTGAAGGAGATCGTGGCCGAGGGGCAACCCTTTGATCCCACCCGGCACGAAGCAGTGGAGATACACTACACCACGGACCAGGAGGAGGGGATGGTCGTCTCTGTGCTGCAAAAAGGCTACCTCTTCCATGGGAGAGTGTTACGACCTGCTAAGGTTGTCGTGGCCAAAGCTCCAGAGGCCACAGCGGATAACGCATCAGGTCGTAGTGGAGAAGCAGAGGCGTGACCAAAGACTATTACCAGATCCTGGGGGTGCCTCGCGGGGCCAGTGAGCAAGAAATCAAAAAGGCCTATCGACGACTTGCCCTCCGTTATCACCCGGACAAAAACCCTGGTGACAAAGAGGCTGAGAACAGGTTTAAAGAGATCAGCGAGGCGTACCATGTGCTGAGCAATCCCCAGAAACGATCCCAGTACGACCGGTTTGGCCGGTCAGGTGGGGCTGACTTTACCGGTTTCTCTTCTGGAGAGGGCTTTGGAGGAGGAGTAAGCTTTGCCGATATCTTTGAAGATATCTTTGGCGAGTTTTTCTCCGGGGGATCTGCCGGCACTCAACCCCGTCCGCAACGGGGAAATGACCTCCGCTACACCCTGGAAATCACCCTGGAAGAGGCAGCCCAGGGAGGAGAAACTCGTATCAAGGTCCCTCGCCATGAAACCTGTCCGGTCTGTTCAGGCCGCAAGATCGCTCCTGGTTACCAGCCGACCCCCTGTCCCCAGTGTGGAGGGCGGGGAAAGGTACGCTACCACCAGGGGTTCTTTACCTTAAACCGGACCTGTCTCTACTGCCGGGGAAGTGGTACCATCATCCAGCATCCCTGCCCGGAATGCGGGGGAGAGGGGCGTGTCCTCCAACAACGTCTCCTGACGGTAAAGATCCCCCCGGGTATCGAATCGGGAACGCGCCTCAAGCTCAAAGGGGAAGGAGAGGCAGGGATGAACGGAGGGGAGGCGGGTGATCTCTTTGTGGT
>RFHZ01000319.1 GCA_003696125.1 Nitrospinota bacterium | reverse complement strand
CGGCTATTCTGGGAGGGCTGAAACTCCCCACCGGTTCCAACTCAGAAGGTCCAGGAATTCAGAAGGCGGCAGGGAAGGAGATTACCATTACCGCTCTGATCCCGGCCAAACAAGATGTGGCTCAGATCGAATCATATCGTATCCCATAAGTAGAGGAAAATCATGGTCACCTTTCTGGAAACCAGTCTCTACTTTGGCTACAATTTGTTCCTCTTCATGCTTTTCTTCTGGATCTGGGTTCCAGGGATCCTGCTCTCTGCCCTGCTCACCCTCCGCTATCGCCAGACCGTGGCAAAACACCTCTTGCAGGGGAAGGATACGCTCTGGACGACCCTCTGGGCCGCTACGGTTTTCGGGATACTGAGTTCACCGCAGCGCAAGAGCAGCCTCCAGACCGCCCGGATCCTGTGGGAAGGGGGCATCTCCCCGGTAGGGATTCTGGTCTTTCTCATCGCCAGTCACTCCCTGGTGATCTATTTTCTGGCCGTCTTGAACCTCTTGCTCGGGCTGGAATTTGCCTTGGGCCAGGTACTGGGGGGGATCCTGATGCTCCTGCTGGTCACGGCAGCAGTGTCTGCCCTTGGTCTGAACCACCCAGAGCCGACCACCTCTCCAGAGACCACCTTACCGTTGCTACTGGCACCATATCCCTCTGTGCCCTCCTGGACAGACCTCCTCTTTTCTCGCCACGGCTGGTGGGCGGTGCTGACGTATATCGGGCAAGAGTTTCGACGCATCGGTCTGAACACGCTTATCGGTATCTTCCTGGGGGGATTCTTTCTGGCCGGAGGGCTGGAGCCCTGGTGGATCGATCTGGCGCTCCTCGGGGGCGGGGGAGTACTCACGGACCTGTTTAATGTCCTGATCGCTCCTCTGTTCAGTATGATTCTCTGCGTGCCCCCCCTGGGAAACCTCCCCCTCACCGCAAGCCTCTTCAAAGCCTATGTACTCAACTACCCGGGGATGGTCAGCTTCGTGCTGGCCAGTCTGGTGCAACCGCCCATGATCCGGGCCTATACGGAATACTTTGGGAGGAGAGCAGGTTATACAGTTACCCTGATCCTCTGGGGAGCAGCAATGGGATCTGGGCTCCTGGTAACCGGTATATTTGGCCTGTTCGGTTTTCGTCCCGGTTACGTCCCTCTCCATCCGCTCTATCGACTGTGGGATTGGCTCTGGCAAGGGGAATAATCGCGTAGCATTCGTAAACAGGAGAACGAGGCAATGAGATGGCGCTGGATGTTAGGAGTGATCCTCAGTGCGGGAGTGCTTTTCCTGCTGGTACGGCAACTCGATATAAACCAGTTGCTCACCATCCTCTGGACCGCTGACTACCGCTACCTCCTCCCCCTGGTCGGCCTCATCGCCCTGGGAGAGTGCTGGTCCGCGTTGAAATGGCAGCAGATCCTCTCTCCTCTCAAGCGGATTGCGTTCAGGCGTCTCTATACGGCATTCATGATCGGTCACCTGGCCCATGTGCTCCCCGTGCTGCGTATCAGCCCCTTTATCCGCGCCTATGTAGTGGGCAAAAAGGAAGGGATGCCGATGAGTACCCTGCTGGCCACGATTGTGGTGGATCGACTCATCGATGGGCTGACCTTTCTAGGATTTCTGGCCCTGGTCTTGCTTCTACTCGATTTCCCACCACACATGGTGCGGGTGGAGCAGTTGTTGCGAGGGGGAGGAGGCGTGGTCCTCCTCCTCTATCTCGCCCTGATCGGGGTATTGGTGGGACTCCGCTTCCGTGCGGAAAGAACGCTGGCTTTCTTCCGTACCCTGTTCACGCTGCTCCCCGGCCATCTCTGTGAACGCCTGATGGCGCTTTCCGCGACCTTTATCGCCGGGATTACCCTGCCACGAGGAAAAATACGGTGGACGGCTATTGTTGGCTATGCCGTACTCCATAAACTCTTTGCCGCCTCCCATCTCTATATCATCGGTCTGGCCTATGGGATCACCCTCTCCCCTCTGGCCTACCTCTTCTTCATGGTGTTCCTCGGTTCGCTGACACGGATCGCCGGATCGCTGGGAATCGTGGGGAGTTTTGAAGCCGGGACGGTTCTGGCCCTGGGCTGGTATGGAGTCCCGGCCGAGACTGCCCTGAGCATGGCCCTGGTGGTGCGTATCGCCAGCCTGGGCACCGTCGTTCTCCTCGGCGTTCCCTCCTACTGGATCGAGGAGCTGGGATGGAGTGAGATGCGGACAGAGATGACCGGTCACCTTGCCGCTACCTCCATAGATGAGACGGCGGTGGAGGGGAACTGAGGAGGAAGGTGATGCAAACGATCTATGGAGATTTGCGGATCATCGACTCTCATGTGCACTTCTTCTCCGCCACCTTTTTCACCGCCTTTGTCCAGCAACGTGGCCGTGGGCTCCCGGTGCACGATCGACAGGCGCTTCTGGAGACACTGGGATGGGAGATTCCGCCGGAGGACCCGGTGGCACTGGCAGCCCGCTGGGTGGCGGAGATGGATCGCTACGGGATCGACCGCATGGTGCTGCTGACCAGCCTGGTGGGGGATGAGGCCTCGGTAGCTACTGCCGTGCAGGCCTTTCCAGAACGCTTTATCGGCTATATCCGTGTCGATCCCCATCAGCCGGACATGCCGGATCGGGTCGAATACGCCCTGGGCACGCTGGGGCTGCGGGGGATTAAGGGGTTCCCGGCCATGGAGTGCTTCCATGCGTATGATGAGATCGTCTACCCGCTCTATGAGCTGGCAGCAGCGTACCAGGTCCCGGTCCTCTGGCACTTCGGACTCTTGCAAAGCGCCATCGGTGCGCACCTCAAGCTCCCCTCACAGGCCGATGCCCGCTATTCCAATCCGATGGACCTGCAGAAGGCGGCACGCGATTTCCCCACGGTACCATTTATCATTCCCCATTTTGGCGCTGGCTATTTCGGTGAAACGTTGCTGGCCGCCGCCCACTGTCCCAATATTTTCATCGATACCTCCAGTGCCAATGGCTGGATCCGTTACCTCCCCTATCCCCTCGATCTGCAGGGGGTCTTTGCCCGTACCCTCCAGGCGGTGGGACCGGAGCGGATCATCTTTGGGACCGATTCGAGCTGGTTTCCCCGCGGATTCCGGGCCGATGTTCTGGAGACGCAACTGCAGATCCTGGCCGCCCTCCAGGTCCCCCGTGAGGCGGTGGAGCTGATCATGGGGGGGAATATGGCCCGGATCCTCCGTCTCGAGTAAAATCCAAAGATTTTCTTTTGACAGGACAGAAGGAAACGTCTAGAATCACTTCCGGGGGAAAGGAGGGGAGGCCTGGACGTTTCTCTAAGGGAGAAGAGATCCCTACAATGCCATGAAAGGAGGCCGGTCATGAGTCGAAATCCTCTCTTACGGGTCGGCATGACTCTGGTGGCGGTGGTCGCGCTCCTGGCGCTCGGTTTTACTCCGGGAATAGCCTCGGAAAAGCCGAAACAGGGGGGCACACTGAAGTTTGTTCCCCACGCGGATCTAAAGGTGATCGATCCGATCTGGACCACCGCCTATATCACCCGCAACCATGGCTACATGATCTATGATGTCCTGTTCGCCCTGGACGAACACCTCAAGGTGCGCCCCCAGATGGTGGATACCTGGGAGGTGAGCGCCGACAATCTGCAGTACACCTTTACCCTGCGCGATGGTCTCAAGTGGCACGACGGCCAGCCGGTCACCGCAGAAGATGTGGTGGCCTCGATCAAGCGCTGGGGACAACGCGATGGCCAGGGAAAGCTGTTGATGAAGTTCACGGCCAAACTGGAAGCGCTGGATGCCAAGACGTTTCGCCTGACGCTGAAGGAGCCCTTTGGACTGGTCCTGGACGCGTTGGGAAAGCCGAGCAGCAATGTGCCCTTCATCATGCCCGCCCGGGTGGCAGCCACACCGGCGGATGAGCAGATCAAGGAACCGATCGGCTCCGGGCCCTTTAAGTTTGTGGCCGAGGAATGGCAACCCGGACACAAGGTGGTGTACGTCCGCAATGAAGATTATGTGCCCCGTGATGAACCGCCCAGCTTTGCGGCCGGGGGAAAGCGGGCCTATCTCGATCGGGTGGAATGGATCTATATTCCGGATAAGGCAACGGCCAGTGCTGCCCTGGAGGCGGGAGAGGTCGATTACTGGGAAGACACACCGCTCGATTTTGTCCCCATGCTGGAGAAAAACCCGGATATCGTCGTCTCCATCTATGACCCCCTGGGTTCGCAGGGGTGGTTGCGTCCCAATCACCTGCATCCCCCCTTCAACAACGAGAAGGCGCGACAGGCGCTGCTGTGGATGGTGAACCAGGAAACGTACCTGGCGGCAGCCTTTGGGGATAAGAAGTACTGGCGGACCTGTCCCGCCTATTACATGTGTGGCGGCCCCTACGAGACCGATGTCGGCTCCGAGGCCATCATGCAGCAAGACCTGGACAAGGCCAGGCAGTTGATGAAAGAGGCCGGGTACGATGGACGACCGGTGGTGTTGATGGATCCGACCGATCTGGCGGAATTGCATGCCTTCACCCTGGTGACCTACCAGTTGCTGACCAAGATCGGGGTTAAGGTCGATCTGCAGGCCATGGACTGGAGCACGCTGGTGGCCCGGCGGGCGGAGAAGAAGAAGCCGGAAGAGGGGGGATGGAACCTCTTCCACACCTCCTGGGTCTTTGGTGATGTCTTTACCCCGGCGGTCAACCAGGGCACGGTGGGGGCCTGTGAAGGCGCCTGGTTCGGCTGGTATTGCAGCGAAAGGATGGAGCAGTTGCGGGCCGAGTGGGCCCGCACCACGGACGAGGCCAAGCGGAAGCAACTGGTGGAAGAGATCCAGAAGCTGGCCTACAAGGAAGTGCCTTACGTGCCCCTGGGACAGTGGAATTACTGGCGAGCTTACCGCAAATATGTGAAAGGAGTCCGCCCGTTTTTAGCTCCTATCCTGTGGAACGTGTGGCTCGACAAGTAGGTGCAACCAGGATGGACACCAGCAGGAAGGGCTGGCCCCTTCCTCCCCGCCTTCCGGGAAGGGTGCCAGCTCTCACCCCCCCCCTTACTCCAGGCTTGACGAACTCCCAAACATCCGCTACGTTGTAAGGGCAAGGGACGAAGCAGGCAGAGCAGAGGCCCTGGGAGGTAGCAGTGTACAGGGCAGGATCGCCGCTTCGGGCCAGATGAAGGGGATGATAACGACCTGTCCTGTACCGGAGCGAGAGCGCGAGGAAAAGGAGTCAAGGAGTGCACATGCTCAACGATGTAGAGGCGTTTCTCTTCGACTTTGATGGGACGCTGGCCGTGTTGAATATCGATTTTCGCCTGATGCGGAAACGGGTGGAGACGGTATTACGCCGGTATGGGATCGATCCTGAACCCTTCCGGCACCTCTATATCCTGGAGATGATCGACCAGGCCTGTGCCTTACTCACGGCCGGGCACAGGGCTGAGCTGGCAACAGAGTGCTACCGCGAGGCGCACCAGACGATCATCGACATGGAGGTGGAGTGTGCCCAGGCGAGCCGGCTTTTGCCAGGGGTGGCAGAGATGCTTGGTGAGTTGAAGGCGCGGGGATTCCGGCTGGGGATCGTGACGCGGAACTGTGCGGCCGCGGTGCGGACGATCTTTCCCCAAATCGAGCAGGCCTGCCATGCCTTCCTCCCTCGCGATTTTGTCCAGGAGGTCAAACCGGCCCCTGCCCATCTCCGCCAGGCCCTCTGTAAGATGGAAGCGGTGCCGGAACGCTCGGCCATGGTCGGCGATGGTCCCATCGATATCGATGCAGGAAAACGCCTGCGGATGAAGACCATCGGTGTGCTTACCGGCAATCATAATCGCGAAGCCTTGATCCGTAGCCAGCCCGATCTCATCCTGGATCGTGTCACCGATCTGCTCACCTATCTCAAGGAGGAGGCATGAACAGAGCCGACTTTACACCGGGAAAGCTGCCGCAGGAGTACCTTGCTCTGCTACTCAAGGCGCATGCCCAGCCGGATGAACGGGTGGTGGTGGGGGCCAGGATCGGTGAAGACGCGGCCGTCATCGATATGGGGACCCACTACCTCATCGCCAAGTCAGACCCGATCACCTTTGCCACCGACCAGATCGGGTACTATGCGGTGCAGGTCAATGCCAACGACATCGCCACGCGGGGAGGGACGCCCAGGTGGTTTCTGGCCACCCTGCTTTTACCTGAGCAGACCACGGCCACGCTGGTAGAGGAGATCTTTGCCCAACTGAGCAGCGCCTGCCGGGCCCTGGGCATCACCCTCATCGGTGGACACACGGAGATCACCTATGGCCTGGATCGCCCCATCCTCTCCGGCCATATGCTGGGGGAGGTGGCCAAGGAGGCGCTCATCACCACGGCAGGAGCACGGGTGGGGGACAGCGTCTTCCTGAGCAAGGGGATCTGTGTGGAAGGCACCTCTATCATTGCCCGTGAGAAGTTCTCTGAACTTCTCCAGCAGGGTTTTTCCGAAGCCTTTCTCCGGCAGGCCCAGCAGTTTCTCTTTACCCCGGGGATCGGTGTGGTTAGGGATGCCAAGATCGCCAGGGAGCTTGCTCCCATTCACTCCATGCATGATCCG
>RFHZ01000318.1 GCA_003696125.1 Nitrospinota bacterium | reverse complement strand
GTACCCCCAGGGTCAAGAGTCGATGGGAGCGGGTGAGGCGAAAGGTAAGCAAGACCCCGAGCACGGTGAAGAGACTCAACCAGAAGTCGTGTCGGGAGGCAAAAGCGAGCAGGAGGGCAAGCAAGGCGGCCAGTACCAGGAGATCGAGAAGCAAAGAGTCCAGCCGTCGGGTATAGTGGAGCAGAATGGCCAGCACGATCCCCAGACCCACCAGATCCACAGCGGCGGAAAAGAGGGAGAGGTACACAGGGGTTGTGTAGTACACCTGCCGGAAGGTCCAGTTGACGATGCTGAAATCCGGGTCAAAGATCCAGAGATAGGCCAGCGTACTTAACACGGTGGGTACAATCCAGGGGAGTACCGCAGCCCGAATCAAACGCTTGAATTTGAATTCCCGATTGAGCAGGATTGCCAGTGTGATGCCGAGTGACCATTTGATCACCGTCGCCACGCCCGTATAGAGAAAGGTGTTGGAGACTGTCTGCCAAAAGATCCCATCCCTTGTCCACAGGTTGATATAGTTTTTCAGACGAACAAAGGAGACCTCAGACCACGGCATCCCGATCGTTTTGTTCGTGAAGCTGAGATAGACCCCCCACCCAAATGGATAGGCGATGAAGAAGAGGATCACGATTCCGGCCGGGAGGAGCATCAGGTACCCGAGCACATGTTCTCGTTCGACGTAGTCCAGCAGAGTCCGGAGGCGAGTCTTCTCCGATGGTTTCATATGCCCCTCCCCATCTGTTTCCCGCATCGATCCCTGTCCAGATCAGGCTTCATAGAACTCCTTCAACCTCTTCTCCCCCCAGAGCATCGCCTCTTCTGGACTCATCTTTCCCGTAGCCACATTTGCCAGCACATCGATCAGCACGTAGTTTTGAACCACGCGGGCTGCTTTCTCATCTGCCGGTCCATCGAGTCCGACTCGTAGACCTTTGGGCAACCAGTCTCGATACGGCTTAAGGGCGGGGAACATCTCCCACATCGGATCTTCCAAATAGGCGCGCAACGGTGAAGATTGATACGCCTGTCCACGTCGCAGATAGCGGGCATACTGCTCCTTGTCTAAAAGCCAGATGAGGAACTCACGGCAGATATCGATATTTTTGGAGTACTTCATAATCCCCAACTGTTGCGTGTAGTGGTAGTGGAAGACGCCTGCCGGGCCAGCCGGATCAGGATAATGAGCGATATCGAGCACCAGTGGTTCTCCCTTTGTATCTAACAGTAGCTCGTTCGAAGCTTTCAGATAGATGCTTGGGGCATTCTGGGTGGCGGCAATGGCTCCGGAGAGGAAGGCTCGGTTGTTATTGGAGTCGTCCCATCCTGGGCCAGCCGGATCAAAGGCATCGTCCCACATCGGCTTAAAGGCCTTAAGCGCCTCCAGCGTTTCCTTGCTGTTGAACGCGACTCGCCCATCCGGATGCCGTTCCTTGGAACCGTAACTCGCAAAATACGAGTAAGTAAAATTGACCGCATCGCCAAAGGTGTGACCCACGGTCTGACCGATCGGATGCCCCCGCTCTTTCCACTTCCTCCCTTCACGACGGAGATCATCCCAGGTGGCTGGCCAGGCTTCGGTACCCGCCTCTTTGAGGTACGATTTTCGCGCTACGTAGATATTGGGCACAATGGTATGGGGTACGGCAGTGAATCGACCTTTGTACATCGCATGCTCTTTGGCATAATCGAGATACCCACCATATTTCGACTCCAGATCGACACAGATATCGGTCACATCGACCAGGGAGTCCGCATACTGGACCTGCCAGTTGTGGAAGAACTGGATGATATCTGGTCCGGTCTGGCTCTCCACAGCCGCGCTGGCTCGACCCGGGATATCGTTGGCGTTGATCTGTTCAATGCGCACCTTGACCCGGTTGGCCTTTCCCCACTCCTCTCCCTGCCGGATAATCTCTCTATCCGCTGGAGGAGAGAAATTCTTCCAAAGCAGGAAGTGAATGGCGCGCTCCTGGGCATAGACGGGAGCCTGTTTACTCGCTATGATCCCCTCCAACCCGAGCCCAGAGACCACCAAACCGGTCGTGAATCCAGTCGTCTTAAGAAACTGCCGTCTGGTAATAGCCTGCTCACGGAGTTCTATTGGGAGAGTACGCATGGGAACACCTCCTTTTTTTCAACCAGATCGATTTCTCCTCTATTCCCCTGATCCCCTTCTGGCCTCCCAAATCGTTTTTCACCCTCTCCAGGGACCCCAGCCACGGCGTCATGAGAGGTGGAGATGAGGAATTCGTCACCCTCTACAATTGAATCTCTATCTCTATGAGCCTGCTGAATACGTCCAGGATGAACTTGGTCGCCCGCGAGATTTCAGAGCTAGGCTGGAGATGAATCAGGAGAACTGTAGGATTTTTTGAGCACCACAGGAGATCTGGTTACCAGAGTCGGAACAATCGCCTGGACCCAGGAGAATAGAGAGCTAAACCTTCACCCATTATTTGGTTGAGAAGTATATTCTTCTTCTTTTCTCTTTGCAAGCAAAAAATATTTTCTCCCCTGCAGACCTTATTTCCTTTGGTTCGAGAACTCACCCCATGCTATACTTTCCCTATACTACAAGGGAGATCTCTTACTTGAACCATCCAAGTAGGAGGTATCTTCTGTAAAGCCGGAAGGGGTGAGGAAAGAGAGGTGATCTATGTTGCATTTTCATCTAATAGGAATTCTGCTGTTGTTGGGAACCATCTTCTCCGGCGTGAGCGCCGGGCAACCGGTACATCGTCCGCTGAAGGTGGCCCATCGCGGCGGGGCTGGCCTGGCTCCTGAAAACACCCTGGCCGCCTTCCGGAAGGCTCTAGAGCTCCGGGTGGATGCGGTGGAACTCGACGTTCATCTGAGTAAAGACGGGGCGGTAGTGGTCATGCACGATCCCGAGGTATCCCGCACGACAGATGGTTCCGGGGAGATTGGTCGATTGACCCTGGCCGAGCTGCGTACCCTGAATGCGGCGGCCCGTTTTTCTGAGGAAACGGCACCGCAACGTATACCCACCTTAGACGAAGTGCTCGATCTGGTCAAGGGCAAGGCTGAGGTCCAGATAGAAATCAAGCGGCGAAGCGACAAAAGCCGGTATGCAGGGATCGAAGAGAAGGTTCTCGAGGCGGTACGGCTCCGAGACATGCTGGAGGATGTGGTAATCATCTCCTTCGACTTTCCTACCCTGCAGCGCATCAAAGTCCTGGAACCACAGATACGCACCTGTGCCCTGGTCTCCACGCACTATTTCCGTCGCCTGGGCGGGCACCCCGATCCGGCCCTGGTGGTTGCCGATCTCCAGCAGCATGGCTTCCGCTGTGTCGGGATCAAGCATACCTGGCTGACAGCACCCTTGCTAAAGGCGCTCCATACCCAGGGATTCCAGGTTGGGGTCTGGACGGTCAATGTCCCCTTCCTCATCCGGGAGTTTGCCGGGCTTGGAGTCGATTTCCTGACCTCGGATCGACCGGATCTTCTAAACACCCTGCTCCCCTAAATTTGCGTGAGAGGAAGGGCCTGCCTATCCCGCGGGGAGAGCTGATCTCACAAAAAGGGTATCCAACACTTTAAATTTTTTCTTGACAAGACGAGAGAAAAGCCCTACAGTAAAAGGGGAGAGATGTAGGAAAAATGGGGGGAGAGGATCACACCTTGGCCGGTCATGTCTTAGGGACACGAAAGGAAACGATTACCTTTAAGGGCTTTCGTAACGGTATCCACCTTATCCTGGATGGTGAGGCTCCGTTTCGGGAGATCCAGCAAGACCTATCCGATCACCTACAGAAAGCCGGAACCTTTTTCGCCGGTGCCCCCATTACGCTCCATTTAGGGGAACGAGTCCTGCAACAGGAGGAATTCCTCCTCCTCCAGCAGATGCTTGCCGATCAGGCCGGGATTACCATTGCCCAGGTTTACTGTGAACACGAGGAGATGAAGAGCTTCTTTCGTCAGTACGGCCTTCCTCTGGCCTCTTCCCCTGGTACGGAGCAGGAAGGGGAACTCATCCGGCCCCGCTCACGTAACAAGGCGATGAAGAACAACGCCTTAGTGGTCAAACAGACGTTGCGCTCTGGGCAACGAGTCGTGGCTGAAGAGAACCTGGTGGTGATTGGCGACGTGAATCCAGGAGCCGAAGTGATAGCCGGGGGTGATGTGATCGTTTTCGGCACCTTACGGGGAATCGCCCATGCTGGCATGCCGGATAACACTGCTGCTGTCATCATTGCGCTTAATTTGCAGCCGACCCAACTACGCATTGCCCATTTCATTGGCCGCCCTCCTGATCGGGATTCCAAGCGTGAGGCTGTACCGGAGATCGCTCGGATCATGGGCGAACATATCGTCATCGATACCCTGGAGAAAAAACGAAAGCTTCCGTAAAACGGGTGCGTAGGGAGAAGGAAGACACACTATGGATGGGAGAGCCATTGTTATTACCTCAGGGAAAGGGGGAGTGGGCAAAACCACCACCACGGCGAATCTCGGGGTCGCGCTTGCGCAAAGTGGAAAGCGAGTCGTGGTTGTAGATGCGGATATCGGTTTGCGCAATCTGGATGTGGTGATGGGACTAGAAAACCGGATCGTCTACAACCTGGTTGATGCGATAAAAGGTCGCTGTCGGCTTCGCCAGGCTTTGATCAAGGACAAGCGCATCGAAAACCTCTTTCTCCTGCCCGCGTCGCAGACCGATGACAAGACCGCCGTGACCCCTGAGCAGATGCAGCAGGTCAGTACCGAGTTGAAAAAGGAGTTTGACTTTATCCTCTTCGATTCTCCGGCCGGGATAGAGCAAGGGTTTCGCAATGCCGTGGCCGGTGCCGACGAAGCCATTCTGGTCACCACCCCTGAGGTGTCGGCCATCCGGGATGCTGATCGGGTGATCGGGCTCCTCCAGGCGTCGGCCAACGAGCCGCAGCTCATCATCAATCGACTCTCTGCGGCCATGGTACAGCGAGGGGACATGCTCGATCGGGAAGACATCATCGATATCTTAGGCATTCCGCTTCTGGGGATTATTCCGGAGGATGAAGGGATCATCGTTTCAAGCAATCGAGGCGTTCCGATTGCCCTCAACAATACCTATGCGGCGGGAGCGGCATTTCGTCGCATTGCCCGGCGTTTGCTCGGCGAAGATGTTCCCCTCCCGAGCTTTCAAGATCAAACCAGTTTACTGAGCAGACTGGGAAACTTCCTCAGTGCAGGATGGAAGAGAAAGGGGTCATAACGTGTTTGGAGCATTTCTCAGGAAGCTTTTGACCCAATCGAACAGCAAGAGGATTGCCAAGGATCGTCTCCAATTTGTCCTGGTGCATGATCGCACCCATGTGTCTCCTGAAGTCCTCGATGCCTTGAAAATCGATTTGATCGAAGTGGTTTCCAAATATTTTGAGGTCGACAGGACGGCACTGGAGATCGAAGTGCAGCGTCACAAGACAACATCGGCCCTGGTGGTCAATCTTCCCTTCAAACGAAGCAAGCTGGCGGGCAGGCAAGAACGGTAAGGCGGTCTGCTCCCTTTCTCTCCGTTCTCCCTTACCCGATTTTTCTCAGCCGGCGGACAAGGATTCTGCGAGAAACAGAGCGGCATGGGATTCCAGGCACGCTAGCGTGGAAGCGTGTCCAGAATCTCCAGCGAGGGATAGGGACCGAGGAAGTAGAACCAAAAAGCTTCGCGGTAACGCACCGTGACACGAACATCCTTGGTAAAACGGATCATAGGGGGGGCTCCCCGCTGATAGGCGACAAGGTGCATATCGACCTTCCCATCGGTATACTCGGTATAGAATAGAGGGGGGAAATCCCGCCGGAAGCGATCGATACCCAAGACGTTGACCTGGACGGCGAGTTCAATCTCTGCCTGCTCGGGAGAGGAGACCGGGAAGACCCCATCCCGCACCAGCAATTCCCAGAGCCAGGCTTGCAAAAAATCCTCCGAGTGCTGTTCCCGTGATAAAAAGGAGGCCAGGGTATGCACATGGAGGAAGACTTTCTTGGCACTCAGCTCTCGAAAACGCAGGGTTTCTGAAGCCATGGCCAGGGCGGCTGCCGTGGATAACTGGGAGGAGGCAGAGAGGCCGGGAAGAGGAGGTAACACCTTCTTTTGGATACACCCGGAGAATACTCCCACAAAGAGGCAGAACCAGAGCAGAGGTAACCCACGGTAGGAGACCACTTTTCCCTTCTCCCAAGCCAGAGGAAACCGGGGCAGACACCAGACGAATCGCACGCTACAGAATCTCTAGCAAATTTCTGTGTCCTGGTCAAGGAAAAACTGGATAGGATGGCCCTGAGCGGGCATTGAGCACAAGAGGAGAAGGCAGTGAAAATCGTGATGCTGGGGACCAGTTCCGCGACCCCGACCGCAGAACGGAACCCCTCGGCGACCGCCGTGATCTGGGAAGGGGAGATCCTTCTCTTCGACTGTGGGGAAGGAACCCAGATCCAGATGCGGAAGGCCGGTCTGCGTATCGGTCGCTTAACCAAGATCTTCATCACTCATCTGCATGGTGATCATGTGCTGGGGCTCCCCGGCCTGCTCTCTACCTACGAGATCTCTGGCCGCATAGCTCCCCTTCATCTGTACGGGCCGGCCGAGGTGCAGGAGTATGTGGAGACCTCACAAAAGCTCCTGCGGCTTACCCTCTCCTATCCGCTCCTCTTTCATGAGGTGGGACCTGGCCTCGTCTGTGAGGAGCAGCGGTATTATGTCGAAGCACTGCCGCTCCGGCATGTGGGGCGAACATTTGGCTATGCCTTACAGGAGAAGGACCGGCCTGGTCGCTTCAATGTGGAGGCCGCCTTGCAACTCGGGGTTCCAGCCGGTCCCCTTTTCGGGCAATTGCAACGCGGTTTCCCGGTAGTCACCCCTGCCGGGAATACGGTCTACCCGGAGCAGGTCCTGGGTCCGACCCGGCCAGGCAGGCGCATCGCCTACTGCCTGGATACCCGACCCTGTCCGGAAGCGGAAAAGCTCGCCCAAGGGGCTGATCTCCTGATCTATGACAGCACGTACGGTCCTGGCGATGAAGCCAAGGCGGCAGAGCGAGGGCATTCCACCGCCCAGGAGGCGGTGGAGGTGGCGCTGCGGGCCGGGGCCAAACGTCTCATCCTCACCCATATCGGCTCCCAGTACAACGTGCGGGGAAAAGCCCTCTCTATGCTTCGTCGACGCTTTCCAGCCGTGGAGGTAGCTGCCGATCTCGCCAGCTGGGAGATCCCTCCCAAGGAACCAGAGGTCGAGGCGAAAAGGAGTTGACGAATGAGGGGAAACGTGGTACAAACAATATAGAAGTGGAGGTTGAGTCTCCTCCATGCAAGCGCCGGAGTGGTGAAACTGGTAGACGCGCGGGACTCAAAATCCCGTGGGCCTTGCGCCCGTGTGGGTTCGACTCCCACCTCCGGCATACAGAGAAATC
>RFHZ01000317.1 GCA_003696125.1 Nitrospinota bacterium | reverse complement strand
GTACAAACCATCACGGCCGAACTCGCCCGTGATCTGGGACTTCCGGATGCCTCCGGGGTACTGATCACCCGGGTAGAAGCCGGAGGCCCGGCAGAGAAGGCAGGCCTCCGGCCAGAAGATGTGATCCTCGAGGTCAACCGGAAACCGATCTACCGGTTAAGCGACTATTATCAGGCCCTGAAATCCGGGAAGAACCATGAACCGATCCTGCTACTGGTACGCCGTGGGGATCGAGTCTTCTATACCGCTGTTCAGCAAAAGGAATAGCCTCAAGATTGGAGAAGTAGGAGGCAAAGGTGACACATCTTGCCCGAAAAGCGCAGTATAGATGGGTTTTGGGGCTGGTTCGCTTGTTGCTCTGCCTTCTGCTCAGCGGATGTGCCGCCCTGGCCCAGGTCAAGTATACCCCCTTTGCTCCTGCCGAAGAGCTCCGTCCTCCTATCCGGCATCCCATCCTGCTCACTTCGGCCAATACCCTTGACCGCGATTTTGTGGAACTCGGTATCATCGAAGTGCGAGGACGGGCAGACCAGAGCTATCTGCTGCAGAAGATGCTGGAGAAGGCTCGGGAGGTAGGAGCTGATGCCGTCTACAAGATTACCGGGGCCGGCGACATCGCCCCGCAACAGTTGGAGCCGGTGGAGCGCAGGGCGGGAAGATCCAGTCCCAAACCCCGCCAGCCGGAAAGAATCCAGATCGATACGGGAGGGGGAATATCCCTTACTCCTCGTGTGATTACCGGCATTGCGGTGCGGTACAGGTAAAAATCCCTGTTTTCCCTTCTGGGATTTGTTCCCTGATGATGCCGTAAAGGGAGGCCTGGCAGACCAGCCGCAATAAGATAACATCTCTAAGGGGCTTGTATTGTCCTCCTGGGAATAAAAACAGCCCTTACGAAACGATTACCCTTCATGGTAACCACACAGGGTTTAGGCGTCCTGATCCCTCGACAACTCCCTCCCCATCCCAGAAAACGCCAACCACGAGCCGGTGTCGCCGTGATGGCGACCAAAGTCCCCTGCGGGTAGGCCGCAGTACAGTCACCGGGACAGCGAATCCCCACCGGCGTGCTCGTCACCCTTCCCCGTCCCCTGACCCTGGTGAAGAGCGAGAAGACCTGTTGCTCAGCCCTGGTGATGGAGAATGCCCGATCTGCTCCTGCAGAAGAGTTCTGGAAGCGCAGGTCGGTAGCCACGATGCGGATACGGACATCAGGGAAACCGGTTCCCGGAGCCGTCTGCCAGTCAAAGCTGGTCGTATCTGCAGGCAAGTCATCGGCGATGAGATGCCAGGTTCTTCCCCCATCGTAAGAAGCCTGGATGTCAAAGGAACGGAGAGCCTCATCGTCTGAGGCCATCCAGGTAATGGGAATGGTTGTTCCGGCTACAAAACGCTCCCCACCCGCCGGACTCAATAGCGTTACCACCGGTGGAGTATCCCCGATGCGGGGATCGGGTCGGATGGAGAAGTAGTCGCTAAAGACCCACTTGACCGCGTTGCTTGTGCCATCAATGCGTATCCCGATGCGGGCCGTGTCTGTACTGAAGAAGGGAGCAGTAGCCAGAGGGAGTTCTCCCAGCCCTGCCGGGGCTCCGCCCAGGGAAACACTCCGCTGATCACCATCAAGGAATACAAAGGCTGTCACCGTGTTCAGCGGGTTGTCAATCGTCCAGGTAACCGGGATCTCCTCACCAGGATGAAAGGTCTTCCCCCCCAGGTCCGATGTGATGGAGAGGTTGGCCGTGACATCTCCTGTAGGGATCACGAGAGCCGATTCATCCCAGCCTTCCTGGCCGGCAGTATCTATGGCCACCACCCGGATGTACTGGGGCTCGTTGAGGACCTGGAAACCGAGATGGGGCACACGCCACTCGAATGCGTGTTGTGATGCCGGGAGCCTGTCGGCAATGACCACATAGGTGCGCAGCATATTGGAGGCTGGCGAAAAGAGAATTCGGTACCCGACAATACCGATGTCGTCCTGTGCGTCCCAGGCTATCATGATCTTCTGTGCTGGCTCTGCCAGAAAATAGGGTTTGAGCAGCCGGACCACCGGTGGGGAATCGCTGGCATCGGGTTCTTCTGTCCGGAAAGGGATGACCGGGACTCCAGCCGCCACCGGATCACCCTTCCCCCCAGGGTTGGCCTCTGTTGCCGGTCCACTGGGATCACCCCACCAGTTAAAGCGGGCATCGTCGGCCTCCTGTACCGCCAACCCGTTCCCCACAAAATGGTTGGGATTCGCCTGTCCGTTGAGATCATCCGGGAAACCGATACGGGCCCCGAGGTCGTTGTTGAGGAAACGGGTACCACGCACAATCCATGGTCCAACCACCGCCTGCTGGTTATTGCGTAAGATACAACTATCGATGTAGCGCGGCAATAAGGTGGAGAGGTTCACCAGCCCAAACCGGCTGCCCTCCACGATACAGTGCTCGAGTCGGTCAGCAGCAAAGATGTTGAGCCATGGCTGGGCAGGGTTAAGAGGCTCAAACGTAACAGGTGCATCCGGCAGCCCCCGGGCGACCAGTCCCTGGGCATCGGCAATCCCCCCGCCAGGACCGAACCGGATCGTCACCCCAGGGAGGATAGTCCAACCGCCCCGCACGTTCCCCTCGATGACGTAGGGTAAGCCAGCATCTGCCCAGGTAAAGGGACCCCGCAGGGTAACGTCGTTCTCAGGCCCCTTGATAAAATTCTTCACGTTTCCGGTAGCGGGAAGCGTGCTTCCGGGCAGGAGTCCACCATCACTCACCGAGACCGGGTAGAGGTTGTTCTGCAGGACGACATTGGGCCCGATGAAGTAGTCATTGCCAAAATCAGAGCCGGCAAGATGTAACGCGGCAGCGGGGGCATTCGTAATCGTGACGTTATCGATGTACAGCGGCTGTCCCTGCAGGTTGAAGGAAAGACTCCCCTGATCCACATCGACGTTGTCGAGGAGCACATACCCACGCAACACGCTGGCCGAGCTATCGAAGAACGTCGTGTCGCGGAGCACCAGGGTCCCATCCACAAGATCGACACGACCGGAATGGATGGTGCATCGGTCAAGCTGCACATAGCGAGGCTCGGTAAGCTCCGGGTTGGATAGAAAACCGCCCTGTAAGGTGCAGTTTGACAGCAGGGTGGAGCCGCCTGCATCGGTGATCAGGCGGCCGCTGAGGTGAACAAAGTCGAGATCGAGTGTACCAAAGACCCGTATCGCCGGTATGCTACTCGACATTCCCCCGCTAATGGTGATGGGATTCTGAGCCGTGCCCTGTCCGGTCAGTACTCCTGCGACGCTCAGTGTATGAGCTGCATCGACCCGAACCTCAACGCCCGCTTCGATGATGACCATGCTCCCTTCCAGGATCAGCAGATCGCTGCAGACCTCAAAAGGACTGTCCACTGCCTGCCATGTTATAGTCTCTCCCGGGTTGGGCAGGGGAGGCAGGTTACAGGGAGGTAGAGGCGCACCGCTGAAACCGGCTTGAGCCCATACCAGAGAAACAGAGGATATGTACATCAGGCAGAGTAGGCCTGCCAGCATAGAGAGAACCTTGCACCTCATCTTCCCCTCTCCTCTTCTATGCGGATACTCTGATCTCCCCCTTTTTCTCCACACAGCGTCTGGTTTGTTGTCGTCACGTGTTCCTCGTTCAGCAGGTAGGGGGAAGCGTGCTGCACCCTACCTGGCCTCCGGTGCCTCTTTATCGATGGCCGTTTCCAGGTGATAGAAGACCTGGTTCTCCTCCGGCCGTCAGAGAGAGTTACTATTTAGACAATCTCAGCAGGGAAAATATTCGATAGACGACTCCTCTAGAGGGGATTTTTTGGGGAGACTATCCCTGTACCGTCTCCAGAGCCTGCCGCAGGATGGTTGCTGCCTGATCCATCTGTGCTTCGGTGGTGGTGAAAGGAGGGACAAAGCGGAGCACGCTCCCACCTCTCCTCAGGCTGAAGAGGAGTCCATGCTCCAGGGCATGGCGGGCAATCTGTCTTCCTGCCTCCGGAGCCGGGGTCTTCTTTTCCCGGTCCCAGACCAGCTCTATCCCCTGGATCAGTCCCCTTCCCCGCACATCACCGATCAGCTCATACCGCTGCGCCAGCTCGTCCAGGTGATGACGCCAGTATCGACCGATCCTCTCAGCCTGTCTGGTCAGATCCTCCTCCTGGATGAGAGCGATGCTGGCCAGAGCTGCGCTACAGCCGAGCGGATCGGCGGCATGGGAGTGGGTCAGGGTAAAGCCCCGCTCCACAGCCCTCTCCTCGATGGCTGCCGTGGTCACCACCGCGCTGATGGTCACTCCCCCGCCGAAGTGCTTGGAGATGGTCAAGATGTCCGGGATGATCCCCTCTCTTTCAAACGCCCACATGGTCCCAAGCTTGGCCAAGCCGGTCTGCGCTTCGTCCAGAATCAGGAGCATACCCCGTTCCTTGCATCGCCTCTGCAGCTCGGTCAACCATCCCTCCGGAGGCTCGATCACCCCCCCGGCACTGAAGAGGGGTTCGGTGATGACCGCGGCCAGGGCACCGGTCGATTGGGCATCGATCAACTCAAAGCTCGCCTCCAGGCAGGCAAACTGGCAGGTGGGAAAGGTGTGCTGCACCGGACAGCGATAGCAGTAAGGGGCCAGCATCGCATACGTGCCCGGAATTCCCGGCCCGTACCCCTTATGCCAGCCGGCATAGGTGACCATACGGGCCATGTCGGAGAGGCCGTGAAAGCTGGTATGCGGGCTGATCACCTCAAAACCACCGGTATACTTCTTGGCCAAGCCGATAGCCGCCTCATTGGCATCACTGCCGGAGAGGAGGAAGAGGGATTTCAGCAAGGGCCGGGGTACAATGCTGGCCAGGCGCTGGGCCAGCAGGATCTCCGGGGCGTTGAACAGGGTGCTGTTGGCATGGATCAGGGTGCGACAGCTCTCCTGGATGGCGGCCACAATGCGGGGATGGTTGTGACCAAGTGTGGCACACATCTGGCCTGAATTGAAATCGAGATACGCCTTACCCTCCACATCGTAGACCACCGAACCCTCTCCCCGGGCCAGCACCGGTCCATGAATCTCACTCCCATCCAGACGGGTACGGAAGCAGTACTGACCTGCCAGATGAAGGAACTCTGCTTCTTTCATGGCTTCCTCCTTTTCCTACTCTCCTCCTTTTACCGTGAAGTGTACCGTATCGACGAGACGATTCCCGGCATCGACCAGGGACAGGCGATGCTTCCCCGGCCGGGGAGACCAGGGGAAGGGGGAAGTAGCGGATCCGAGATCCTGTTCATCTAAGACCCAGCGAAGACCGGTATTCCCTGCCTGGACCGTAAAAAAGATCCGCTGCTGGTCCCTGGGAATGTCCGGATCGATGGCAAAGGTCATCCCGGAGACCGGATAGCGTATGCGGGGGATGGGCAGAGGGGCTGGCTGCTGGACGGTCGCCGGTGCTGTCCCGGCTAGAAACCATTCCGTACGGCGAGAGTGGAGTTGAGGAAAGAGAACTTCCTGCCTGATGAGGCCGTCCGGGGGAGCAGGGGGAGAACTCGGCCGGTTGCGATGGAGCCACTGCATGAGGGTGACCCATACCGGTGCCGCACCGGTCATCCCGCTCACGTTCCACATGGGTGCGCCGGAGAAGTTTCCTACCCACACACCCACCGTATAATGCTGTGAGTACCCGATACACCAGTTATCACGCATGTCTTTACTCGTCCCGGTCTTTACCGCACTCCAAAAGCGGGTGGCCAGGGGACTCTCTAATCCGAAAGTCTCGCTGCGACTCTCCCGATCGGCCAGGATATCGGAGATCAGGAAGGCAACAGCAGGGGAGAAGACACGGCGCTCCCTGCCTTTCTGAGGCGAGGAGGTGAGTCGCAGCGGGCTCCACATCCCACCGTTGGCCAGTGTCCGGTACGCATTGACCAGCTCCCAGAGGCTTACGTCAACCGAACCCAAGGCCAGGGCCGGTCCGTAGAAATCGGCATCCCGTAACTCCTGGAACCCCAGGTTTCGTAGCGTTTCCAGGAAAGGGGCAATTCCGACCAGGCGGGCGGTTCGCACCGCCGGCACGTTGAGGGAAGAGGCCAGGGAGGTACGGACCGTGACCAGGCCACGAAAGCGGTTATCATAGTTACCCGGCCTGTAGACCCCTCCCGGCACGGCCACATCGAGGGGGCGATCCTCGATCAGGGAGGCCGGGGTTAATAGCCGCTTTTCCAGGGCCAGACCATAGAGAAAAGGTTT
>RFHZ01000316.1 GCA_003696125.1 Nitrospinota bacterium | reverse complement strand
GAGTATTCCCTTATTGGCCGCGGCGTGTGTACGAAGGGCAGGGAATCCGGGTACGGAATGCCACCCGCACCGCCATTGCTCCCACCGGGACCATCAGCATCATCGCCGACACCAGTGCCAGCATCGAACCCCTCTTTGCCCTGGCTTATCGCCGTACCCATGTGCTCGGTGGACAGACCCTCCCCGAGGTGAATCCCCTTTTCCTCGAATATCTGGAGAAGCAGAACCTGCCGGTAGAGAAGCTGGTACGCGCCCTGCACGAGCAGGGACACCTACAGAACATCCGGGAGGTTCCGGAGGAGTTGAAACGACTCTTTGTCACCGCCCTGGAAATCCCTCCGGAACGACACCTGCAGATACAGGCAGCCTTCAGCCGGCACGTGGACAATGCCGTCTCCAAGACGATCAATCTCCCGGCCGAGGCGACACGTGACGAGGTCGCGCATATTTACTGGCGGGCCTGGGAGCTCGGGTTAAAGGGGATTACCATTTATCGCTACGGCAGCAAAGCACAACAGGTCCTGGAGCTGGGGGTTACCGAGGAAGCTCATCATTACGATCATGCCTCCCGCTGTGATCCGGAGGAGTGCCGGATTTGACCGGATCTAATCGCTCCTCCCTACTTCGACCAGCTCTGCCTCCTCTCTCTCCTCTTCCTCCTGAGGAGCAACAGGAACAGGAGAGACCGGGCTTTCCACCATGACAGGAACTTCTGGTACGGTTCGGGTCTGAGGCGTCTCCCTGATCCTCGCCCATCCCCGTCGCAGGAAGCTCTTCAGGCGGTCTACCCATCCCGGCTCTGGTAGGAGCTCGAAATAGGGGTGATCACAGCAATCGCATGGTTGGGTGGCGATACGACCGCAGGACACACACTGGTAGTGATGAACAAAGGCATCGGCAAAATTTTTGTTGATCACTATTGCTCCCAGACACCGGCACATGGTGTTCCTCCTCTATACCCTCAGGTGTCAGTCCCTATCCCCTGTCACCTCTTGCAGGCTTACCTTTTCACCTGGTGGTACTGTACCCCATGTCCCGGGAATAGTCGAGAGAAAAATGAAGGTTGACGGCCAGATAAACCTCTGGCATGATGGGTTCCTCTACTGAAGAGTATCGCGAAAACGGCTAGATAAGGAAAAGGAGGGCGTATGGCTGCTGAAGAACTCTGTTATCTCTCGGCAATCGATCTGGCAGAAGCGATCCGTACCCGCAAGGTTTCACCGGTAGAAGTGGTCGATGCCGTTCTGGATCGTATCGACCGGCTCAATCCCAGGCTTAACGCGTACTGCACCATCCTGCACGAACCGGCTCGTGAACAAGCCAAGGCGGCCGAGGCGGCCCTGATGAAGCAGGAAGATCTCGGTCCCCTGCACGGCGTTCCCGTCTCCATCAAAGACCTCACCCTGACCCGTGGTGTCCGTACCACCCGGGGCTCCAAGATCTATGAACATTTCATTCCGGATGAGGATGCACCGGTGGTGGAAAGCCTGAAAGCAGCCGGAGCCATCATCATCGGCAAGACCAACACCCCGGAGTTCGGCTGGAAAGGGGTGACCGATAACCCGCTCTTTGGGGCTACCCGTAACCCCTGGAACCTGGACCGTACCCCGGGAGGATCGAGTGGAGGCGCAGGAGCAGCCGTGGCCGCCGGTCTCGGTCCCCTGGCCCTGGGCACAGACGGCGGGGGATCGATTCGTATTCCCAGCAGCTTCTGCGGGATCTTTGGCCTGAAACCCTCTTTTGGCCGTGTCCCCCAATACCCGGCCGGCTGGGGAGAAGGGCTATCCCATGCCGGGCCCATGACCCGCACGGTACGGGATGCCGCCCTGATGTTAAACGTCATGGCCAGGCCGGATGATCGGGATCGTTTTTCCCTCCCTGCAGACGGCACAGACTATCTACAGGCGCTAGATACCGGCATAGAAGGGTTACGGGTGGCCTGGAGCGTTAATCTGGGATATGCCGTGGTCGATCCAGAAGTGGAAGAGATCACCAGCGAAGCGGTCAATGCCTTTAGTGAACTCGGCTGCCAGGTGGAAGCAGTCGATCCCGGCTTTGAGAGCCCGGAGCGCATCTTCAGCATCTTCTACCTGGCCGGTATCGCCGCCCTGCTCTGGCGGGCGGTGGAGGAATGGGGACCCCATCTCGACCCCGGCCTGCTCGAGGTCATCGAAGAGGGGAAGAAGTTAACGGCGATCGACGTCATGGAGGCGGTATTCCAGCGACAGGCCTTTTGGGAGACGGTTCGCCGCTTCTTCCTTCGCTACGACCTGTTGGTCACCCCGACCGTCGCCGTTCCCCCCTTTGCCCTGGGACTTAACGATGTCGAGATCATCGCCGGTCAAGAGGTCTCACCCCTGATCGGCTGGATCCCCTTTACCTATCCCTTTAACCTGACCGGGCAGCCGGCCGCCAATGTCCCCTGCGGGTGGACCGCCGATGGGCTCCCGGTAGGACTCCAGATCGTTGGCCGGCGTTATGCTGATGTGACCGTCCTCCGTGCCGCGGCCGCCTTTGAATCGGTGCGTCCCTGGGCAGATAAATGGCCTGCCCTTTAAACCTGGGCTCAAGGGTACGGGCCTATCTGGTCCCGGGCACGCAGGTCTGAGAAGCGGAACGGTGCGGGTTTAATCGGCCTTGGGCCCGGCAGCCCGCACCTCTTCCGGGACCTCATGGGCAAACTGGGAGAAGTTCTGCACGAAATCTCTGGCCAGCCTGCGGGCGGTCTCGTCGTACGCCGCCTTGTCTTTCCAGGTGTTGCGTGGCTTCAACACCTCAGAAGGAACATCTGGACAGGAGCGGGGGACATGTACCCGGAAGACCGGATCAGGCTCTGTCTCTACCTGGGCCAGCTTGCCACTGAGAGCAGCCCGGACCATGGCCCGGGTATAGGCGATCTTCATGCGCTCACCGACCCCATACGGTCCTCCACTCCAGCCGGTGTTGACCAGCCAGCAATCGACCTGGTGCTTGGCGATCTTTTCCCCCAGGATACGGGCGTACACGGTAGGGTGAAGCGT
>RFHZ01000315.1 GCA_003696125.1 Nitrospinota bacterium | reverse complement strand
GCGGTACCAGGCCGAGTGCTTCCATATCCGCATCCACCATGATGGCGACCAGTTCCTGGAAACTGATCTTCGGCTCCCAGCCCAGCCCGGCCCTGGCTTTGGAGGCATCGGCACGCAGGCTGTCTACTTCGGTGGGACGGAGATAGCGTGGATCGATCTCCACGTACTCCTGCCAGTCGAGTCCGACGTAAGCAAACGCCGCTTCCACGAACTCTCGCACCGAATGCGCTTCTCCTGTACCGATAACGTAGTCTTCCGGGGTGTCCTGCTGGAGCATGGCCCAGATCGCCTCGACATACTCCGGTGCGTATCCCCAGTCCCGTCTGGCCTCCAGGTTTCCCAGGTATAACCGTTGCTGCTGTCCGGCCAGGATTCTGGCAACGGCCCGCGTGATCTTGCGGGTAACAAACGTCTCTCCCCGGCGCGGGCTCTCATGATTAAAGAGCACACCGTTACAGGCAAAGAGATCGTATCCCTCCCGGTAATTGACCACCATCCAGTGCGCATAGACCTTGGCGGCCGCATAAGGACTCCGTGGCTGGAAAGGTGTCTTCTCGTTTTGCGGTGCCGGAGCGTTGCCAAACATCTCGCTGCTGGAGGCGTGGTACACCCTGGTGGAGATGCCGCTGCGCCGGATCGCCTGCAAGATCCGGGTTGTCCCTAATCCGGTCACATCACCGGTGTACTCCGGCATCTCGAAGCTGACCTTGACATGGCTCTGGGCTCCCAGGTGATAGATCTCCTCCGGCTGCATGTTATAGATCAGGTTGGTCAACTGCTCCGCGTTGGCCAGGTCTCCATAGTGCAAAAAGAGCCGGGCCTCAGGGTCGTGGGGGTCCACATAGAGATGATCCACCCGGCTGGTATTAAAGGTGCTGGCCCGGCGGATCAGGCCATGGACCTCGTACCCCTGGGAGAGCAATAATTCGGCAAGATAGGAACCATCCTGTCCGGTGATACCGGTAATCAACGCTCGTTTCATTCGGTAATATCCCTTTTCTACCCTGCACCCAGGCAAGGGTTATGATGCCGAGGAAGTGTTCGTGACTATCCACTCCGTTACCGCGGCGGCCACATAGTCTACCTGGCTCCTTCCCATCTGGGGATAGAGGGGGAGGGTCACCACCCGGTCGGCGATATCTTCGGTATGAGGCAGCCTCTCTCCTCCATAGCCCATCGCCGCATAGTGGGTAAACCTGTGGATGGGAGGATAGTGAATGCTGGTCTGGATTCCCTGCGCCTTCATGAACTGCATGAAGGCGTGGCGATCCAAATCCCTGTCCAGGAGGATGGGAAAGATATGATAGGCAGCGAGATGGGGGAGGTGGCGGAAGGGAAGGGAGAGACCCGGCAGCCCGTCGAGTTTTTCCCGGTAGGCCAGGGTGATCTCCACACGGCGCTGGGTAAGGGCAGGGAGTTTCCCTAGCTGTACCAGGCCCAGGGCGGCACGGAGCTCGTCCAGGCGGTAATTGTACCCGAGCGCCACCACATCGTAGCTGAAGCCATGCCCCTGCTCTCGATCCCAGGTCAGGCTGGTCATCCCATGGGAACGGAGCCGTTGAATCCGTTCGGCCAGCTCAGGGTTGTTGGTGGTGATCATCCCCCCTTCGGCTGTGGTCATGTTCTTGTTGGCAAAGAAGCTAAAGCAGCCGATATCGCCTATGGTCCCACACTTCTGGAGCACCCTTTCCGCAGGCTCTTTCTCTTTCCCGGATTGTAGCGGCATCCAGCAGGCAGCACCCGGGGCATGGGCGGCATCCTCCACCACGTAGAGGTCATGTCTCCTCGCTATCTGCATGATCCGCTCCATGTCACAGGGGTATCCCCCGTAGTGCATCACGCATATCCCCCTGGTGGAGGCATCGATCCTGGCCTCGATATCCTCTGGGGAGAGGTTAAAATCTTCTGTGCCGGTGATATCGACAAACACCGGCGTGGCTCCGGTATAACAGATGGCATTGGCCGTGGCCACAAAGGTCAGGGATGGACAGAGCACCGTATCCCCCGGTCCTGCTCCCAAGGCCAGATGGGCCAGGTGGAGGGCAACGGTACAGTTGGTCACGGCAAAGGCATAGCGTACCCCCAGGTATTCGGCAAAACACCGCTCAAACTCGGCCGTGACCGGCCCCATGGAAAGCCAGCGGGATCGCAAGACCGTGTTGACCGCCTGTATTTCCTCTTCCCCCAGATCGATATCGGCCAGTGGTACCTTCCAGTTAGTCAAGATGAAGCTTCTCCTTGATCAGCTCAAATTCCTCGAGCGCCTTTTCATAATCGGTATGCGTTCCGATATCGAGCCAGTATCCGTCGAAGGGGTAACTCACGACCTTCTGTTTGTTGACCAGAAGCCGTTTCACCAGGTGGGGAAAATCCAGATACTTGTTCGGCTCGATATACTGCAACACCTCTGCTTCAAACACATAAATCCCCATGCTCACACTGAAGGTAAAGACCGGTTTCTCGATGTACCCGACAATGGCATGGAAGTTGTGCTCATCATTCTCGACAATACCCAACTCCACCTTGAAGGTCTTCTGATAGGTACCGATGGTGGCAACGGCCCCGTGCCGTTGGTGAAAAGCGAGGAGATCCTGATAATCGAGGGTGGTGACCAGATCTCCGTTCATCACCAAAAAGCGCGACTCCAGATTGGAAATCTGGGCCAGAGGGCCGGCCGTCCCTAGGGGTTCGTCTTCGTAAGAGTATTCGATCGCGAGTCCATACCGTTCCCCCTGCTGGACATAGGTCTGAATCATCTCCGCCATGTGCCCCACGGCCAGGGTTACCCGCGTGAAACCGAAGTGTTTCAACTGGCGGAGAATCATGTCGAGAATCGGCCTGTCTCCCAAAGGAACCAGAGGTTTAGGAAACACGCGAGTAAAAGGGAGGAGCCGCTTACCCTTACCACCTGCGAGAATAACCGCTTGCATACCCTGTCCTTCTTGTCTGATTAGCGATTAAAGATGGTCGGTTTGTATCGATGCAGGTGACTCCGAATGTAATCTACGGTGCAGCGTAGTCCCTGCTCCAAAGTATAAGCAGGTTTCCAGCCCAGAATGTTTCTGGCTTTGGTGCTGTCACAGATGAGAGTCATCACCTCGCTCTGCTCTGGTCGGAGCCGCTCATCCTCGGTGACGATCTGCTTGGGCCGGTCAAAGAGCTTGAAGATCGCTTCTGCCAGCTCTCCGATGCTGAGTCCGTATCCCATGCCTACGTTGAAGACCTGTCCCACACTCTTCTCCGATGCGGCCACCAGGAGGAAGCCGGATACCGTATCCTCGACAAAGGTGAAATCCCGTACCGGGGTGAGGGTACCGAGCCTGACCGTGTCCGCAACCAGAGCCTGGGTGATGATGGTAGGGATCACGGCCCGGGCAGACTGGCAGGGCCCAAAGGTGTTAAATGGCCGGATGGTGGCCACCGGCAGGTCAAAGGAGCAGTAAAAGCTCTCTGCCAGCTTGTCTGCCGCAATTTTGCTTGCCGCATAAGGGGATTGCGCCTGTAAAGGGTGCTCCTCGTCGATCGGGGTGTACCGGGCCGAACCGTACGTCTCGCTCGTCGAGGTGTGCACCACCTTCTCCACCCGCGTTTCCAGGCAGGCCTGTAACACGTTGAGCGTGCCCCAGATATTGGTGTCGAGGAAATGGCGGGGCGCCTGATAGGAATAAGGGATAGCGATCAACGCCCCCAGATGAAATACGGTCTGACAACCGGTGACCACCCGGCGGACGAGTAGAGGATCGGTGAGGTCTCCGCACGTTACTTCCACCGCTTCCAGAACCTCCTGAGGGAGAAGCTCGAGAAGGCCCCAGTCGTTGCGAGAGTTGTAATGTACAAAGGCGCGTACCCGGGCCCCTAGCTCCACCAGCCGTCTGGTCAGATGACTCCCGATGAATCCGCCCGCACCGGTAACGAGTACCTGCTGCGTCTGCCAATAAGCGGTTGCTGTGTTATCCATGGTCAGCGTGTACCTTCCCGTAGTAAGAGGTGTTGGGTGTGATCATACCAGTTCACATTGAAAAAATCCTGCACAGGACGGGTGAAGAGGGGCTGGATGTTCCGGGAGACTTCCTGCATCTCGGCAGGGGGCTCTTCCCGCATTATGCCGATGCCCGGATTCTGCGTGCTGCCTAGAGGAGGTTCTTCTCCTGTCGACCGGGGAGTACCTGGTGAGCTTTCCCCTTCCAGAGGGGGAAGATATTCCACCGGGATCTCCTCCTCAAGCTGTAATCCATAGAGGGTGGCCAGCCTGCCGGCGATCTCTGCCAGGGAAAGAGCCTTGCTCCGTGTACAGACGAAGATCCCCGCCTGCTCTGAGGGGAGAGTGTCGGCAAGAGCCAGAGATCCCAGCAGAAAACGCACCGCCCCTTGCTTGGAGAGGAAAGGATGCTTTATCTCTCGCCGGGGAAGGAGTAACCGTTGGCGACCGATGATCTGCTGTTCGAGCAGGGCCACGATTCCTCCCCGACTCTCCAGGACATCACAGAGCCGTACCGTGACCAGTGTCGTCTGTTGTGCAGCAAAAAAGAGGCGCAAACTGAGCTCAACGGTGCGGAGCGATGCAGAAAGCGGATGGTCACGCCTGGCCGCCTCGAGGGAGGAGACCAGGACGAAGTACTGGCAGCCATTCTGAGCCGCCTGCCGGGCCAGGTGAAATGTGGAGAGAGAATTTCTCCAGGCCAGATGCTCTATCTGAAAATCGAAGAGGGGAGGATATTTCCGCAATCCCAACTGGAAGACGATCTCTGGTCTGTATGTGCTCACGATCTCTTCGCTCTTCTCCTCTGTACCGCCTGACGGACAGAGGAGCGGGACAATCTGGTCAGCAGATGCTTCCTCCAGGAGATGGATGAGGAGCTCGGTCAGATAGGCTTCATCATGGTCGATGATGATCAGCTTCTGAGGAGCAAAGCGGAGGAGCTGGCGACACAGTTCTATCCCCACCGCACTACTCGCTCCAGCGACGAGGACACGCCTTCCCTGCACCAGGCGTCGGATGGTAGGCATATCCACGCCCATCTCTTCCTGTCCCAAGAGAAAGGCCAGATCTCGCTCCGGAGAAGAAGGATTGAAAAGGGAGGGGGTACCCGTATCCTTGAGGGTGGGAAAGATGCGAAACTGCACCCCTGCCCGCTGGCAGGCCTGTACCACCCTGGCCACCTCCTGAGGCGGGGCACTGGGGATGGCGAGCAGTATCTCATGGACCCGGTAGAGTTTGGCCACGGCTTCGAGATTAAAACGATCACCCAGCACTCGCTTTCCGAACAACATCTTGTGGCGCTTGGCCGGATCGTCGTCGAGAAACCCGACCACGTCAAACTTCCCCTTTTCTGCCATAAGCGACTGATAGGCCAGGACTCCTGCGTCTCCAGCCCCGAAGATGAGTACCCGTCTCTGATTCCGGTTCACCGGCTTTTTGGCGCGTCGTTCCCAGAGGAAGCGAAGGCCGAGACGCAACGAGCTCATGAAGAGGATCAGGCAGAGCCAATCGATGAGAAAGACGGCCCGGGAAAAGGGGCGGAGGTCCAGGAAGAAGGAGAGGCCGACCAGGAGGAAGCTCCCTAGAGAGACCGCCTTGCATACGGCAATGATGTCGGCGGTGGAGAGGTAACGGATGAGGGTCTTATAGAGTCCAAAGTAGAGAAAGCAGGAGAGGCGGATGACCACCACCAGGGGTAACAGTTGGAGAAAGAAGCGGTGGTACGGTCCCTCGGGGAGCCCTTCAAAGCGGAGGAGATGGGCCAGGACAAAGGAGAGGATGACCAGACCGGCATCGGCCAGCAGGAGATAGATCTGCGAGCGCTTCTGCAGGACAAATTTCCAACTGATCGCCTTGAAGAGGGTCTCCTTGACTCCCAGCAGGATGTATTTCAGGTCCTTGAAGGTAGAGGACTGCTCCACATACTCCAGGTCGAGCGGCAGCTTGTGGGGGAGGATCGATTCGATGTAGTACTGCTGCGGATCGGCATCAGGGGGATACCACTCCTCTTCGTTCCGACCCAAAATCTGGTTCGGACCGACCAGCCCCGGGGTGACGCTGAAGATCTTCTGGGCCTCCTCTGGATAGAGGGCGGCCAGATCCGGGGACTCGGGACGCGGTCCCACAAAGGTCATCTCTCCTTTCAAGATATTGAACAGTTGGGGGAATTCGTTGAGCTTGGTGCGGCGCAGAAACCGTCCCACCGGTGTTACCCGGGGATCCCCGGCCGGAGAAACACTCGTCCCAATATCGACCAGCGTCTCATACATGGTGCGCAGCTTGTACATCTTAAACACTTCCCCCCCTTTCCCCACCCGGTCACACAGGTAGAAGATCGGTCCCCGGGAATCGAGTTTGATGAGCAGACCGAGCAGGGGGAGCAGGGGGAGGAAAAAGGTCAGGCCCAAGAGGGCAAGACAGATGTCGATAGATCGCTTGAGCATAGAGCTTAATACCTCGTAGTACCTGTACGCTTGGTCAGCGGGATGATGATCTGTACCTCCTCGCTCTCATAGGCAAAGGTAAAGGAGCTCGTCTCTTCCGGAACCTGGTAAACCAGTAGACCGCTGCGGGTATGGTGTCCTTCTATCTCCTCCCTCTCAAACCCCTGTTCCAGGGTGGCCGTAATCGGATCGCAACGGGCGATATGCGGCTCTTGTGGAGTCACCTCCCCTTCTATCCCGTTTACCAAGATGAGGGAGGCCAGGGCTTTACCATAGGTGCTCTGCTCTTCCACATAGATGGCCGTCTGCTCGGGATCGAAGAGATAGGGATCCTCTGCTTCGTTGGTCAGGGTGAGATCAAGCAGGAGAAAGGCAAAACCGTAATCGGCCCGGTGCGTGCCGATCTGTTGCTGCCAAAGGATTTCGTGTACGGTGCAGACCAGCTCCCCGCTGCGTACCGTCTCCCCGATTTTGCAGGGGATTCCTGGAGCAAGGGCCGGGAAGGGATCTGCCTCGGCAGGGACCGGATCGACCCGTGTCTCTGGCGGGTGCCTGACCGGCTCCTCATCCTGGGGTGCCGGAGTCGGGACATAGGCATACCGGTTGTGATACCCACCGGTATAAGAGGAGTAGAAGGTACTCTCATGCTGTTGCACATTGTTAAAGATGATGCCCAGCAGGCGAGCCTGCGCCCGCTCCAGCAGTCTTTTCGCGGTGAGCACAGCCGCCTTGTCTCCCTTGATCGGGTAATGAACCAGCACCACCCCATCTACCCGTGGCGCTAAGATGGCCACATCCGGTATGGAGAGGGTCACCGGGGAATCGATGAGGACGAGATCAAAGGCCTCTTTCAATTGGGCCAGGAGGCTATGCATCCGCCGTGTGCTCAACAACTCGGTCGGGTTTGGCGGTTCGACTCCACTGGGGAGAATCCTGAGGTTGGGGAGATCGGTCTCCTGGACCACCTCCCTCCAATCCCTTCCCTGCACCAGGATATCGGTCAATCCGGTGCTATTGGGGACATCGAAGAGGTGATGCAGGGAAGGGAAGCGGAGATCGGCATCCATGATCAAGACCCGCTGGCCGAGCTGGGCAAAGGCCACGGCCAGATTGGCACTGGTCGTTGTCTTCCCCTCATCCGGAATGGCGCTCGTTACCAGGAGGGTCTGGGCCGGAGTCTGGGTCGAGAGCTGGATCCAGGTGCGGATGGTGCGATACGCCTCTGCCGCAATAGACCTGGGGTCCTGCAACATTATTATTCCCGGCTCATGCCGGTGGGGGAGCTTATAGCGGGGCACGATACCCAGGAGAGGGAGGTCGAGGTACTGTTCCGCCTCATCGGCAGCCTTAAACCGCCTGGTATCCAGATGTTCACTCAACAAGGCGAGGCCGATGCCCAGCCCCAGGCCGGCCACGATCGCCAGGAGCAGCTTGGCCCCTTTGCGCGAGGGGAGAGGCCAGGCGGGTACGACGGCCCGTTCCACGATCTTCACGTTGTTGGTTGCCAGCGCCTCGGTCAGCTTGGTCTCGGCCAGCCGGGTAGAGATGGCCTGGTACAGCTCCCTGTACGTCTCGACATTCCGTTTGAGGGTGTTATAGGTTATCACATCCTTGTTGAGGTTCAATGTCTCGTTTTTCTGCGCATTGAGGGCCCCGGCAAACGCCCTTTCCTTGGCCAGCAGAGATCGGTACTCTGTCTCCAGGCTGTTGACGATCTTCTGCACTTCCCGATCAATGGTCCGCTCTACCTCCTGCATCTCGGAGCGGAGCTGTACCATCTTCGGGTGTTTCTCCTTATAGCGCTTGGAGAGGTTGACGTACTGGCGTTTTAGATCGATATAGCGGTTCTTGAGCGACTGGATCAGCGAGTTCTCCAACACCCCGGGAAAAGACTCGATCATGGTGATATCCTGGGCCGAGAGCCGCCGCAACTCGTTGATGCGGGTCTGGAGCTCTACCCGCTGGGCCTTGGTATCCATGTAGGACGCATTCAGATCCCCCAGGTTCTGCAGCACGATATTCTGCCGTTCTCCCAGATCCAGGGAAACAAACTTGTTCTGCTCGCGAAAACTCTGGAGTTCCATCTCTGCCTGGTGTACCTTCTCCTGCAGTTGTTCCCCTTCCTTGGTCAGCCAGTCGATCGCCTTTTTCGTCTCTGCCAGCTTGTTCTCCAGGTTCTGGCGCACATAGATCTCGGCAATCATGTTGACCATGGCCGTGATCTCTCTCGGCCTGGACCCCCGCAGGGAGATATCGACAAGCTTGGTCTCTTTGCGCGGTTCGATCAGGATGGCACCCTGAAACTGGGTGATGACATTTTGCCGATGCACCTCTGCCGGGTCATTGCCTCTCCTCTCCCCCCTGGAGGAAGGGGCAGGTTGTTCAGGAGGGGGGGCAGGCTTCAGCAGGTTGAGCATCTTGGTGAGCATGCGGCTGGGAAAACGGTTCACCGAGCGCATGAAGCGCACCAGGGCTGAGTCCTGGACCGGGGGACGCTTGTCCAACTGAAAGGCATCGACCACCTGTTCCGCGATGGATCGACTCCGGATCATCTCATACTGCGTCTGATAGAAATTGGGGGAGCGATCAGGAGCGGAGACCTCCTGAATGGGGACGATACGCGGGTTGGTATTCTCGATAAGGAGGGTTGCCGTGGCCTGATAGACCGGTTTCTGTACCGAGAGATTCAACACCACCAGGGGAAGAAGGAGGCAGAGAGGAGCCAGCACCAGCCATCTCCGGCGCCAGATGATCCGAAAATAATCTCGCAAAGAGGTTTCTGGAGTCCCCTCCATCTCAGGGACAAGATAGACATACTCTGTCTCTTGTCGCTGCAGAGACTCTCGAGGAGCAGGGGAAGCAGGGAGATTTTTCATGGACATATCCACCTTAGAGAAAGGATTCTGTTATGAAGGTATGGGAAGAGAGGCAGGCGATTTTACAGATCCTCTTCTTAACGTTCCGGCAAACGGATCTGCTGTCCCACCGTTATCAGATTGATATCCACTATCTGGGGGTTCACGCGCTCGATCAGATCCAGCAGGGTAGCATCGTACTCACCGTATTCCCGCAGCAGGATATCGGTCAGCGTATCCCCTTCCTGCACCGTCACCACCTTTTTGATCCTTCCCCCCTCTGGTAACGGTGATGCCTCTCTGGCAGGAGCAGAGGCTGGCCAGGGGAGCGCTTCATCTGCGGGTGCGTCTCCTGATGCAGCACTCGTCGGGATCGCTCCAGCCGGAGTAAGCGTCTCCACTACCGGGTCCACCACCTCCCCTTGACCGGCTGGAGGGACATCCACAGGCTGGGGCAGCGGTCGTTCCTGAACCACCTCCTGGGGAGACTCTTCTTTTGGGGTGATGGGAGAAGGGGTAGACGGAGGAGGATCTGTCCTGGTCAAAGCAAACCACCCGGAGAATGCCGTTTGGAGGGAGTGCATGATCTGTCTCCCCTGATCCCGCATCGAGGCTGCTCCAGGAGACAGGAACAACCAGGCCAGAAACAGCACCAGGGGGATCACACCCAGGGGGAGGAGATACCAGTAAGACCCTTTTCGCTTAATGCGACGGGTCGCACCCCGTTTGATACGACGGGCAGCGCGATCCATATCCCCTCTTGCCTGATGAATGATGAAACTATCGACCGGTTCTGGCGGCTGGGGGGGAGAGGGTTCGGTGGTTGCTGCTGGCTGGAGGACTTTCTTCTGTCGTAGATGCATGCTCTCTGCTACCTGCGCGATGATCGCCGGGCCGATCTGGGCCTGCTGGGTTGCACAGCCGAAGAGGAGGGCATTATCACAGAGGATATTGATCACCCTGGGAATCCCCCCGGAGTAATGATAGACAGCTTCCATGGCCTCTGGCAGGAAGAGGGGCTCTTCCTTGGCCCCGGCAATCTGGAGACGCTTTTGAATATACGACCTGGTCTCCAGATAATTCAGTGGCAGGATGTTATAGCTGATCCCGATCCGCTGCTTTAACTGGTAGAGGGCTGGAGAATCGATGATCTTTCTCAACTGGGGCTGGCCAGCCAGGATGATCTGGATCAGTTTCTCCTTGGGGGTTTCGATGTTGGAGATCAACCGGATCTCTTCCAGCAGGCTCCGGGAAAAGTTCTGTGCCTCATCCACAATGAGCAGGATATACCTCCTCTCTTCCCGGTTTTGCAGGAGGAAATTCCTCAACGTGACGATGTACTCGCTCTTGACCTGCCTCTGCACCTCCAGGCCAAACTCGCTGAAGATATAGCGGAAGAGATCACTCTCCTTGAGCTTGGAATGGACCAGAAAGGCAACCCGGTTCTGGGGATCCAGGGCTTTAAAATGCTCGACCACCGCATTCAACACCGTGGTCTTTCCCGTTCCCACTTCCCCGGTCAACAGGATGAGGCCCTTTTTATTCTGGATACTGTAGACCAGATGCCGGAAGGCGTCCTGGTGTTTCGGACTCCAGTAGAGGAACTTGGAATCCGGGGTGATGTTAAAAGGCTGTTCTGTGAGTCCATAGAAGTCTTTGTACATAGGAGTATCGCTCGTGCTGGAAGAAAGGAGGCTAGAAGTAACTCTGGGGAACGACCAGGATGTCCTCTGCCTGTAAGCGATCGTTCATCTGGGCATGGAATTCCTGGGGCACCTCATCGATGACCCGCTGCACCTTGAGGCGTCTCTTGGCTGCAAATCTGGTAAACCCCCCGGCCAGAGTGATGGCCTTAAAGACGGTGGTGTTCCGCTCCAGGGGATAGCGGCCAGGTCGTTGCACCTCCCCGTACACAAAGAAGTACCTCTGCTGGGGGACATAGATCGTATCGGCCTCGCCAATGGCGATCGGCTGCTGGATCTCCCCGGCCAGGAGCTTTTCCAGATCGACCCGGATCAGAGGCAGATTCTTTCCCTCTGGTGTGGCTTCAGAGGCCTTCACGACCAACACCTCCAGTCCGGCATCGCCTGTCGGTCCTCCTGCCTTTGAGATCAACTCCAGCAGGGTGGTGTCCTGTCGCAGGGTATAGATGCCTGGGGAGCGGACAGCTCCCAGGACATAGACCTTCTGGCTCTGGTACTGGGTAACGGTGACGCTGACCTGCGGCTCTACCAGGTAGCCATCGGCCAGTCGCCGTGTCAGCTCCTGTTCCAGTTGGCGCACGGTCAACCCGGTAGCCTGCACCTGGCCGATGAGCGGGTAGACGAAGGAGCCATCTGCCGAGACGACCACCTCTCTGGACAGGTCTGGATTATCATAGATGGTTATGCGCAACCCATCCTGCGGACCCAGGGTATAGGTCTCTTCCTGCTCTGGTTTTTGCGGGAGAACCAGATCCGGGGGGAGCAGGGTCTGCTCCACCGGAGGAGGGAGAGGGGGGAGGGCGGCACATCCCCCCCCTATCAGGATAATCATCAGGTATAAGACAAACTTCTTCACCATCTCTTGCCCTCTCTATCTTGCTGTTTTTCAAGTCAATTACAGGAGTCAATCAGGGGTGAGACAGGCTACCGCCCTTCTCGTGCTTTTTCCTCATCTGATCATGGAGAGGATTTCCTGCTACGAGGTGAACAACCGTAGGAGCCGTAGGAGAGGTGGGTAACCTTTTCCTGCCTGTCTGCTCATATATGCTCCTGGAGGAAGCAAAAGGGGTGCCAGGGGGGAGAACAGGGAAGAAAAAAGGAGAGAGGTGAGCGTTTTCAAGCGGTTAGAGAGGAGGGGAATGCAGGGAGGGATTGGCCAGGGGTGAGGAATCCGTCCGGTTAGTGAACAGAGTTCAGGAAAGCGTTCGGCTTCTGGACAAGGGGGGGAGGGGGAGGGGATCTTAGGGAGGAAAAGGGGAGCAGGGAGAGCTACTGCCCCCTCCCTGCACCAGTAGTCTTCACAGTGAGGCCGGATTGCTGTTTCTTTAAAACATGCACTTTTTGCACATCACCCCCTTCCCCAGGCCGCAGAGAAGCTCTCCCTGCAGGCAAGAAAGATAAATCAACGCTTCAGCCCCTGCGCCTTCGCCTGCGAGGAGCGAAGCTTATGGTATAAGGTGGTCGGAGAGATCTGCAGGATACGGGCCGCCTGCCGCTTGTTCCCCCCTACCGCCTGCAACACCTCCCGAATGTAGGCCTTCTCTACCTGAGCCAGGGGCTGGAAGCGGGGGAGCAGGGGGAGAACGTTCGGCTTCTCCTCCTGCCAGGGGAGGGCCCGGTCATCGATCCATTCCCCTTCCGCCATCACCACGGCTCGCTCGATCGTGTTCTCCAGTTCCCGCACATTGCCCGGCCACTCATACTGGATGAGCCGCTGCAGGGTACGGGGAGTCACCCCCCTTATCGCCTTGTCATTCTCCGCATTGAACTTCTGGATAAAGAAATCGATAAGGAGCGGAATGTCTTCTCGTCGCTCTCGCAGCGGGGGCAGGGTAATCGGAATCACATTGATCCGGTAGAAGAGGTCCTCACGGAAGGTGCCGTTCTTCACCGCGGCGTGCAGGTCCTTGTTGGTGGCGGCAATGAGCCGGACGTTCACCTTGATCGGCCTGGTTCCCCCCACCTTGCGGAACTCCCGACACTGGATGACCCGCAGCAGCTTGGCCTGCAAGGGAATGTTCAGCTCTCCGATCTCGTCCAGAAAGAGGGTTCCCCCGTTGGCCAACTGAAACACCCCATCCCGTTCGGTGGCAGCCGAGGTAAAGGCTCCCTTGACATGGCCGAACATCTCGCTCTCCATCAACCCTTCCGGGATGGCGGTGCAGTCACAGGTGATCAACGGATGATCCTTCCGCACGCTGTGATAGTGAATCGCCCGCGCAATGAGCTCCTTACCGGTTCCGCTCTCCCCGTAGATACAGACATTGGTATTGGAACAGGCCACCTTACCCACCATACGGAAAACCTCTTGCATCTGGGGAGACTCGCCGATGAGGTTAGGGGAAAGGGGAAGAAGCGGTGCCGGTTCTTTTTCCTCACCCAACGGAAGCGGGGGAATCTTCTTCTGGTGTTTGCATAAAGCCCGCTGCACCATCTTCAGCAAGAGGTAGGGCTCGTACGGCTTGGCGATGTAATCGAAGGAGCCGGACTCCAGGCAGGCTTCCACATTCTCTAAATCGGGATACCCGGTCATGATGATCACCGGGATATCATATTTCTTTTCCCGCATGGCCCGCAGCAGATCCAACCCGTTTAACCCGGGCATGACCAGATCTGAGACCACGATGTCAAACCGCTCGCGGGCCAGACAGGCCAGGGCTTCTTCTCCGGAAGAAGCCCCCACCACTTCGGCCTGGATCTGCTGGAAGATCTCCTGACAAAAAGCCAGATGATCGGCATCATCATCGACAATCAGTATCCGAAAGGAGGACATCGTCCTCTCCTTATGCTTTTTCTTTTTTTGAAATTTTGGCAAATTCACTATCACTATACCCTATTTGCCCCTCTTCGGCAAGCGAAAAAACCCTTGCCTCTCCGTCGCGCCTCTCCGCTTGACAGCGCCATCGCCTATCCGGTATAAAAGAGAGGGAATTTTATCATCCGTAACAATGGCCGACAGGGAAAGACTCTCCTGTTCCGCGGTCAAAAGTTTTTTCGATAGCCTCTCCAGGATAAAACAGAGGGCAGGTTTAGTAACAGGTACGGAAAAGGAAACCGGTCATGGCCCATATTGTCGTCCCGGCCGCCGAGGCGATCCTGGATAAAGAGTTTCCGGTCTTGAATCATGGCTTTGTCCGCCTGGTCGATTACCTGGGAGGGGATGCCCGCATCGTCCAGGCGGCTCGCGTCTC
>RFHZ01000005.1 GCA_003696125.1 Nitrospinota bacterium | reverse complement strand
GTCTACACCACCAGAGGATCGGCGGTCTCGACCGGGAGAGCCGATCCCTTGAGCGGCAGGAGGGCCTACTCCGAGAAAGGAGGTGAAGCCTGTGGAGAAGGAAGTGAAGAAGGAGGTCTACCAGACCCCGTTTCTCACCCGGCATGCCCGGCTGCAGGATCTGACCGGCAGCCCCTCGAAGTACGGTGAGGTGGATGAGAAGACAACAAGGTTTGGAGAAGTTTTATTCTAACACCAGTAGGGTATCGGTTTCCTCGACCAGGATGGCCGGTACCCTGAACGCCAGGAACAACAATGCCCGAGTACCGGTATGATTTTCATGGAATGACCCTCCAGATAACCACCAACAGCACGGACATTGCCGACGCGGTCCACTCCCTGCTACGACATTTTCCGCCAGCAGGGTCTAGGCAGGGAAGATGCCTGGAGGTGGGGCTGCAGGCGGTACCCGACCGTGCTGCCATACCGATCCGGGTTTCCCCTGCTGCCCGGGTCCTCCTCTCCCAGACCGGGAAGGCGGTGGGTGATCTGCTCCGTGCCGAGTGGAAGTGTACCGTGTATCGAGAGTCGCGGCGCACGATCTGTGACTTTCATGCGCAGGGCCTGCTGTGCATCGATCCTCAGCAGGGACAGGTAGAAGGGTATCTGGTCAGACCAGAGGCGATGCGTCTCGATATCCGGATGAGCTTCTTCCATTTTGCCCTCACCGAGCTACTCAAGAGGGAGGGCCTGTACACCATCCATGCCACAGCCCTGGAAAAAGAGGGACAGGGGATCCTGATTCCCGGGTACAGCGGGCAGGGAAAGACGACCTGCTGTATCTCCCTGCTCCGGGCAGGCTACCGCTACCTCTCCGATGATCATCCCCTGTTACGTAGCCAGGGAGCCCGGCTCGAACTCCTCTCCTTTCCGGTCAAGATCGACGTCACCGAGCAGACGATCCGCATGTTCCCAGAGTTGCAACAGGCGCAGGAAAAGCTCTATTCAGGGACGCAGAAACGCTATTTTTACCCGGAGGACTTCTACCCCCAGGCCCCGGTAGAGCGATGTGCACCCCGCCTGCTCCTCTTCCCCCAGGTGATGGACTGGCCGCGGAGCCGGCTGGAGGTTTTTCCCAAGAGCCGGGCCCTGGAGGAACTCCTCCCCCACTCTCTGTTGATCCTGGATAAAGAGGTGGCGAGACACCAGTTTCAAATCCTTACCCGGCTCGTCCAGCAGGCAGACTGCTACCGGCTCTACTTCGGGGAGGATGTCCAGGCCCTGCCCCGGCTTCTCGCTCACCTGTGGGAGCAGAGGGCATGAGGATAAAGGGGCGGGCATGGCCCAGGACCGGCCCAGAAATCTGGCTCTTCCTGCGGGTTGCCGGCCTGCTCGGCATCTTACGCCTCTTCCTTCCCCGCCTGAAGCTGAACACGCTCCTCAGGTGGTTGACCCCCAGGCAGATCCCAGGGAGTCCCGCTCCTGCCCGCCTGGAAACGGTGGTCCGGTACACCGATGCCCTGCTCCGCCACTTCCCCTTTCCCGGACCGGGGAAATGCCTGCCCCGCACCCTGGCCCTCTACTACTTTGCCACGAGATACGGCTTCCCGGTTCAGGTCTGCTGTGGGGTGCGCCGGGTCGGAGAATCATTGGATGGACACGCCTGGCTGAGCCTCCGGGACAGGCCGTTTCTGGAAAGGAGTAGTCCCTCCCATACGGTAACCTTCTCCTTTCCCGGCTCCCAGGTCTCCTCGCTCTCACCTGAACAGCGATACCTGTTCACCTGTGCTCGACCTGCAACCGACCCCCAGGAGATGCAGGTCCTGCTCCGCTCTGACCTTAACTGGCAGGAGATAACGGAAATGGCCGTGCACTACAGCCTGGTCCCCCTGCTCTATACCAGCCTGCAGCGCCTGGACAAGAAGGCTCGTTTGCCTGCAGGGACCATGATGCAATTAAAGACCCTTTACCACCAGCATGCTGTCCAGAATCTGCACATGCGCAAGAGACTCCAGGAGATTCTCTCTGCCTTTGCAAAGGCGGGTGTGCCGGTGGTGGTCTTAAAAGGCGCGGCCCTGGCCGAGGTGGTCTACCCGCATATTGCCCTCCGGCCCATGCGCGATCTCGACCTGCTGGTGAGGAGGGAGGATACTGGAGAAGCGGATCGACTCCTGCGCCGGCTCCACTACACTGCTCTCTCTCCTCCTCGCTTTGCCGCCTGGTACAGGGAGCACCATCACCTGGCCCCCTATATGAACCGCGACCGCACCCTGGCCCTGGAACTCCATCATCATCTTGTGCCTCCCCATATCGGGGTGCAGGTGCCGGTCCAGGATCTCTGGCAACGAGCCCGTCCTGTGTCGATCGCCTCGATCCCCACCCTCATCCTGGCACCGGAAGACCTGCTGTTGCATCTCTGCCTGCATCTCGCCTACCTGGACCGCTTCCTGGGGGTGGGAAAGCTCCGGGCCCTCTATGACATGGCCCTGACCATCCAGCGCTATCAGGGGGAACTCGACTGGGAACGACTGCTGGGGAGAGGGCAGGCCTACAAGGTGGACAGGGGAATGTACGCCACCCTCTGGCTGGCCCGGCACATCGCCGGGGCCGGGATTCCGGATGCCGTGCTTTCCACGCTGGCAGCCGGTTTCCATGGTTTCCCTTACGAGGATCGTGTACTCAGAGCCGTTGCCACCAGGGCGATTCTCACCAGCGAATCTACCACCTCTCCCCTCACCCTGGCCTTGCTGTATGAGCTTGGCACCGCCTTGCTCAGTCCCCAGAAGACCGGCAGGAGGATCGGTACCCTGAGCCGACGGATTGGACAGCGCGTGGGAAGGCGGTTACGACAGGCCCGGAACAGGGCATTTACTCCCCTCTCCTGATATCCCCACATTACCCGGAACCCTCTCTGGAAAAGCCTTGTGCTGCCTGGGGTCTGCGGATTGCGGTTGACAATTCCTGCCTCTTCACCTACAATCGATAGCGGAAAGTTTTCACGGTGAGGGAAGAAGATCTTCGGTAGTCATGGTTTCTTCTGAAGGGGAGCATTGCCTGCTACAGGGGTGGGGACAGGAAAGATCGAGAGAGAATAGCGCGTCTCTGGGGATATCCCAGCAAGAGAAGAGGAGTGGAAAGGTGAGAACCAAGATCACAGTGGTGGGAGCAGGACATGTGGGCGCCACCGTGGCGCAATTGTTGGCGTACAGGGAACTGGGTGATATCGTGCTGGTCGATGTGATCGAGGGCCTGCCGCAAGGCAAAGGACTCGATCTCCTTGAGTCCGGTCCTCTGGAAGGGTTCGATTGCCGGGTGGTGGGAACGAACGGCTATGAGGAGACCAGGGATTCGCACCTGGTCATCATCACGGCCGGGGTGGCCCGCAAACCGGGGATGAGCCGGGAGGACCTCCTGAAGACCAATGCAGACATCGTGAAGAGTGTGGCCGAATCGGTGGCCAAGTACTCGCCGGAGGCCTTTGTCATCGTGGTCTCCAACCCGCTCGATGTGATGGCCTATCTCACCAAGCGGGTGACCGGCTTTCCCAAGAACAGGGTCATGGGGATGGCCGGTGTACTCGATTCGACCCGCTTCCGTACCTTTATCGCCATGGAGCTTAACGTTTCGGTCGAGGATGTGCAGGCGACCGTGCTGGGTGGCCACGGTGATTCCATGGTCCCCCTGCCTCGCTATTCCACGGTTTCCGGCATACCGATCTCCGATTTCCTCTCCCCCGAGCAGATCGAGCGTCTCATCGAACGCACCCGCAAGGGAGGAGGAGAGATCGTCAGCTATCTGAAGACCGGGAGCGCCTTCTACGCCCCGGCCTCCTCGGTGGTGCAGATGGCCGAGGCGATCCTCAAGGATAAAAAGCGCCTGCTCCCCTGCGCCGCCTACCTGGAGGGGGAGTACGGTCTGCACGACATCTACCTGGGAGTGCCGATAAAGCTGGGAGCCGGAGGGGTGGAGGAGATCATCGAGTTGAAACTGACTCCCGAAGAACAGGACGCCCTGTCGCGCTCTGCCCAGGGGGTGAAGAAGGCGATAGATCAACTCCAACTGTAAACCACTCGACTCCCCTCTTGACCTTTGAACTCCTGCGCTCTATCGATTTACGCTGTCAGAGCCTGGGAAAAACAGGACAGAGGGGAGTACGTACCTTGAAGAGGAGTGTCTATGAAAATCCATGAATTTCAGGCCAAGAAGATCCTGGCGAGTTATGGCATTCCGGTCCCCCGCGGGGAGGTCGCCTTTAACCCGCAGGAGGCGAGGGGAATTGCCAACTCCTTCCGGGGAAAGCGGGTGGTGGTCAAGGCCCAGATCCATGCCGGTGGCCGGGGAAAAGGCGGGGGGATCAAGGTGGCCGATACCCCTGATGCGGCCGAGGCCCGGGCCAAAGAGATCCTGGGGATGACCCTGGTGACGCACCAGACCGGTCCGCAAGGCCAGGTGGTGCGGCGGGTCTTGATCGAAGAGGCGGTGGAGACGGTGCGCGAGCTCTACCTGGGGATCGTCATCGACCGGACCACGGCCCGTCCGGTCATCATCGCCAGTGAGGCCGGGGGGATGGAGATCGAAGAGATCGCGGCCCAGACCCCGGAAAAGATCCTGCGGGAGGCGATCGACCCGCTGCTGGGCCTGCCCGCCTTCCAGGCGCGACGCCTCGCCTACGGCCTGCACCTGGAGGGAAGCCTCCTGCGCGAGGCGACATCGCTCTTCCAAAACCTCTACCGGCTCTTTGTGGAGAAGGACTGCTCGCTGGCCGAGATCAACCCGCTGGTGGTCACCGCGGAGAACAGGCTGCTGGCCCTGGATGCCAAGCTCGACTTCGATGACAACGGGCTCTTCCGGCACGAGGATATCCGGGCCCTGCGCGACCTGGACGAGGAGAACCCGCTGGAGGTGGAGGCCTCCAAGTACGGGCTGAACTACATCAAGCTGGACGGAAACGTCGGGTGTATCGTCAACGGTGCAGGACTGGCCATGGCCACCATGGACATCATCAAGCTGGCCGGGGCTGAGCCGGCCAACTTCCTCGACGTGGGAGGGGGAGCCAGTGCGGAGATGGTGGAGAACGCCTTCCGTATCCTCCTCTCCGATCCCAAAGTGGAAGCGGTGCTGATCAACATCTTTGGCGGGATCCTGCGCTGTGACATCTTTGCCCAGGGGGTGGTGCAGGCCGCCTCCAAGGTGCAGGTCTCCTTACCCATTGTCGTGCGCATGGAGGGGACCAATGTGGAAGAGGGAAAACGCATTCTGGAAGAGTCGCCACTCAGCTTCATCGTGGCTTCAGGGATGAAGGATGCAGCGGAGAAGGTTGTTGCGGCGCTCAAAGGCGGGAGGAGAACATCATGAGCATCCTGGTTGATGCCAACACCCGTTTGCTGGTACAGGGGATCACGGGTAAAGAAGGGGGATTTCATGCCCGGCAGGCCATGGCTTACGGCACCAAGGTGGTGGGAGGGGTAACCCCGGGCCGGGGAGGAGAGACGTTTGAAGGGGTCCCGGTCTTTAATACGGTGGCCGAGGCGGTGGCCCAGACCGGTGCCGATGCAACGGTCATCTTTGTCCCGGCCCCCTTTGCCGCCGATGCCATCCTGGAGGCTGCGGAAGCGGAGATCCCCCTGATCGTCTGTATCACCGAAGGGATCCCGGTGCAGGACATGGTGACCGTCTCCCGGTACCTGGCCGGAAAGAAGTCGCGCCTGATCGGCCCGAACTGTCCCGGCATCATCTCGCCTGAGCGGTGCAAGATCGGGATCATGCCCGGCCATATCCACAAGCGGGGTCCGGTCGGCGTGATCTCCCGCAGCGGTACCCTGACCTATGAGCTGGTGGGCCAGCTC
>RFHZ01000314.1 GCA_003696125.1 Nitrospinota bacterium | reverse complement strand
CGAGGGCTTCGTTAGCGCTGCCGGTCAGCATAATCACCGGGCAGTCGGGGGAACGGGCCTTGACGGTGCGCAGGAGGGTGAGGCCATCGCTCCAGGGGAGGCGGTCGGCGGTGAGGACCAGGGCAAAGCCGCCCTGGTCCAGGGCCTGGAGGAAGGCGTGCTGATCGGGGATCGGGGTCACCTGGAGGTGGGGCAAGGCCTGCTGGAGCGTGTGCAGGGCCAGCCGCCGGTCATCCGGGTTGTCCTCGATGAGCAGGATATGGAGTGTCGTTGGCATCTGTCCTTCCTTCTTTACCCTTCCAGAGTCCCACGCAGCACGTGTAATGAGACCGGTTTTTCCAGGTAATAGTCCACCCCAAGGGCTGCTGCACGTTCTCGTGTCTCGGTGTTGCCGTACGCCGTGATCAGGATGGTACGGAGAGAGGGATAGAGGGTTTTCACATAGCGGAGCAGGTCCAGCCCCTCTTCTCCCGGAATCCCGGTGAGGCGCAGGTCGGCGATAATGGCCTGATAGGAATGCTCTTTCAGTAAAGCCCTGGCTTCCTCTGGGGTCTCTGCTGTATCCACCACCGTTGTGGAGGAGGAGAGACCTTTACGCAAGGCAAACAGTAGGGGAGCTTCATCATCCACGATCAGGATACGTTGCCTTTTTTCGGGTTGCTGTACCCCGTTGTGGTCAACTGTCATCCCATGATCTCCTCTGGTATGTTACCAGGCCTGCTGCCTGTTGGTTCGTGGGGGCACTCTCTCCCGCCTGTCTCTCTTTCCCGCTTTACAGGCAAAATCCTTGCCAGAATCGATACGGTGAGAGGGATTGCGGTGGGATAAGGGTTTACGGGTGGAAGGAGGAGGAAGAGATTCTCATTTTCGTGCCACGTCTCATTCCTCCTGTCTCAAAAATGAGAATGGGGGGCCGCTCTCCCTGGCTCCCTGCCCTCGTGAGTACGAGGGGAACCATGGGGGAGAGGGCAAAGGGAGATTACAGCAAAGGGCGGAACTTCTTGAGTTTCCGGTACAGGGT
>RFHZ01000313.1 GCA_003696125.1 Nitrospinota bacterium | reverse complement strand
TCCCTGTAGTCTCCGGGCAATGGAGTCGTACTCCTCACCGCCGAGCACGACGTAGAGATAGCCCTCGAGCCTTCCCTCTCTCTTCACCGGAGCCACAGAGAAGATCTTCTGTCGCCGGAGACTACGAGGATCATCGCCCAGGATCGGCAGGCGATCAGGATGACGTAAGAAACGCCGGATCGGCTGGAGAGAGACCCGGTGCCGTTTTACCTTGCCCGGAGGCGCGGAAAAGGCCAGGATGGTACCAAAGGGATCGAGGAGATAGATCTCGATGCTCGGGTTGATCACCATGAGCATGTGAAACATCTCTTGCAAGGCACCTTCATTCACTTCCCCCTCTTTGATCAGCGGTTGTTCGGAAACGAGATGTTCAGCCAGGGTGCGGTGGAGCCGTTGATTCACCTCCTGGAGATAGAGCTGGCTGGTGACCAGGGTCAGCAGGATATTGAAAAGACCGATCAGGGCAAGGAGTGCAAATAAGACGGCGGCAAGCTTTCCGTAGAGCGTCTTAAGCATTCTGCTCCTCTCTCGGATCGAAGAACCGGTAACCGATTCCCCAGACGGTCAGGATATAGCGGGGATGGGCCGGATCCTGTTCGATCTTGGCTCTCAGCCGGTTGATGTGGGAGTTAACGGTATGCTCATACCCCTCATACCCATATCCCCATACCAGATCCAGCAATTCCGCGCGGGTATACACCCGACCCGGGTGTCGGGCAAACTGGAGCAGGAGGGCAAATTCTTTAGCCGTCAGGTGCACCGGCTTTCCCTGCAGGGTTACCTGACGCTTGGGCACATCGATGACCAGCTCTCCCACCCGGATCTGCTCCTGGCTGGCAGGAGCGCTTTGTGCGCCGATGGCCTCTATCCGCCTGAATAGGGCTTTGACCCGGGCGAGCAGTTCTCGAATACTGAAGGGTTTGGTGAGATAGTCGTCTGCCCCGAACTCCAGACCGAGTACCCGGTCCAGTTCAGAGGATTTGGCGGTCAGCATCAGGATAGGGGTATAGTTGGGGCGGGCACGTAAACGCCGGCACAGCTCTAACCCGTCGAGCCGGGGGAGCATCAGGTCGAGGATGATGAGATCGTAGGGGGTGGAGAGGGCCTGCTCGAGACCGGTGAGACCGTCGTGTTCCACCTGGACCGCACAGCCGATATCGCGCAGGTGGAGCTCTATCAGCCGGGCGATGTCTCGATCATCTTCGATCACGAGGATCTTCTTCTGCAGCATGGTCCGCTACTCCTGTCTGGAAAGACCACCCATCTCCGGGAAGACTCATTCCGCACAGAGTACGGTCTGGCGATCTCCGGAAGAAAAGCTGATCACCACCGTCAGCGGTGCCTTTCCGGTGGCCAGGGCCTTGTGTTTTACCCCTGGGGGGATGCGGAGCATCATGCCGGCCTTGAGCGGAAAGACCGCCTCACCCACGGTATGCTCACATTCACCAGAGAGGACATAGAGCAGTTCTTCACAGTTGGGATGGAAATGCAGCGGATTCGATTGTCCCGGATTGATGTACGCGATCCCCAGGGTCTGCTCCGCAGCCGGATCGATCCGATCATGACAGAGCCACCTGATCGCTCCCCAGGGGAAGGTTTCTGTTTCTGCTGTCTGTAAATCGGTGATGGTCGGGGTCATACGGTACACTCCTTGTCTTTACTTTGGGTTTTCCTCTGCTATGCTCGACTCGTGGAGGAAGAGGAGGGTCAGGCTCATGACCAGGGCGAGCAGGCCGGTGGTAAGCAGGGCGGGGAAGAGATAGCCGAACTGGTTGGCCAGATAGGCGGCGGCCGAGGGCCCGAGGACAAAACCGGCATCGACCAGGAAGCGATAGAGGCTCAG
>RFHZ01000312.1 GCA_003696125.1 Nitrospinota bacterium | reverse complement strand
GGAGCTGGAGAAATTGGCCCAGGAGAAGGCGACGGTACAGGCGGCTCTGGACGCTGCTGATCATCGACTCCAGGAGGTTTATCGGGCCATTGGAGCCATTAACGAACAGTTCAGCGATCTTTCCCAGCGGGCAGCGACGCTGCGCGTCCAGGTGGCGGAGGAACGGGAACGAGAACGAGCACTCAGCATCCAGCAGCAGGTGTTACGAAACTCCCTGGCCCAGCTTGCCGGGGAGATAGAGGCGGCAGAAAGGCAACTGCAGGAGGAAGAGAAGAAGCTGGAGGTCTTGCAGAACCAGCAGCGAGAAAAGCAGCGCATTCGTGACATCCTCCGCTATCGCCTCCAGGATATCGAAAAACAGGTGAACAGGCAGAAGCAGGCATATGAGGAGAAACAGCGGGAGCGAGACCGGCTGGAGGTGGCGTATCGGGGGCTGTACAAGCAGTATACAGAACTGAAGGCCCGCGAGAAGGCCCTGGCCGAGGTGCAGTTCAGTGGAGCGATCCGGGCCGCGCTCCGCTCCGGGATTGAGGGGATCCATGGTACCGTCTCCCAACTGGCCAAGGTTCCTGCCGAGTTTGAAGTCGCCCTCGAGGTTGCGGCCGGTCCTCGTCTCAACTATATCGTGGTGGAAGATGATGGGGTGGGAGCGGCCATTATCGATTATCTGAAGCGCCAGGAGGCGGGACGCGTCACCCTGTTACCTCTCAACAAGATCCGGGCCCGGGAGGAGTTGCCCCCGGTTCATCTCCCCGGTGTGATCGATTATGCCATCAATCTGGTGCAGTTTGACCCCCTCTATCGACGAATCTTTGCCTATGTCTTCGGGGATACCCTGGTGGTGCAGGATCTCTCTGTCGGTCGCTCCCTGCTCGGTCAATACCGGATGGTCACGCTGGAGGGGGAGCTGCTGGAGAAGAGCGGGGCCATGACCGGTGGTTCGCTGGGACGCCGGACCCGTCAGTTCGGTTCGATCGAATTGCGGGAAAAACAGCGACTACTGGAGAAGACGGAGCGGCGTTTACAGACCCTGCAGAGTCAGTTGCGACAGGACGAAGAAGCGCTTTCCCGCCTCCTCTCTCGCTATACGGCCCAGGAAAAGGAGGTCTCCGAGGTCACCCTCCTCCTGGAGAATCTGGAGAACGAGGTGGCAGAGAAGAGGCGTGTCCTGGTGACCCTGCGAGAAACCTGGATGGCCTTGCAGGAGAGGCAGGCTGCTGCTGAACAGGAACTGCACCAGCTTGAAGAGACCCTGCAGGCGGTACGGGCGACGCTCAGGCAGAAAGAGGCGGAGTTGAAGGAGGTGGAGACCTTCCTTTCCCATACCGAACTGATGGCCTTAAACGAGCAGAGCACCGCCATAGAGCAGGACAAACGGGCGACGGAGAAGCGGTTGCGGGAGGTCAATGAACACTATACGCGGAAAGCCCTGGAGAAATCGATGATCACCGATGCTCTCCAGGAATGGCAGGCCGATCTCGCTGCGATGACCACTCGCCTGCAGGAGATGGAAGAGGAGATTCAGCGGCGCCGGCAGGCTATCCAGACCCTGGATGTGCAGCGCTCGGATCTTGAGGCCCAGTTCTCTGCCCTCGATCTTGAACTGAAAAAGCTGCGGGAGGAGTGCCATCGCACCCAGCAGGAGCTCGAGACGTGGAAGCAGAAGGAGCGGGAGGTGGAGCGGGTCATGGATAGACTGGAAGAGCAACGGCGGAGCATGGAGCAGAAAGAAGAGGAAGTGGCCCAGCAGATAGAGGAGATCCTCCAGGCCCACCCCGATATCGATTTCTCCGATCCTGCTTACCACACCGACCTCTCCCTGACCGCCTTACACGAGCGTATCCGGGAGCATGACGAGGCCATGGCGGGTCTGGAACCGGTCAACATGCGTGCCATTGACGAGTTTGAGCAGGTCTGCCAGCGCTATACCGACCTGGAAGAGAAGATAGCGGTGCTGCTGGAGGAACGCCAGGCCATTTTGCGGCGCATCGCCGAGTATGAGGCCATGAAGAAAGAGGCCTTCCTGCGCGTGTTCCATCACGTCAACGAGAGCTTTGGCCAGATCTACCGGGAGCTGGCCGATGGAGAGGGGGAACTGGTGCTCGACTCCCCCGAGGACCCGTTTGCCGGAGGCCTGACCATTCGCGCCCAGCCGCGTCACAAGCCGCTGGAACGGATGGAAGCGATGAGTGGAGGGGAGAAGTCCCTGACCGCCCTGGCCTTCCTCTTTGCCCTCCAGAGCTATCAGCCGGTCTCTTTCTATGTGCTCGACGAGGTGGATATGTTCCTCGATGGGTATAACACCTATACGCTGGCCCGCATGATCCGGCGGCAGGCCGAGCAGAACCAGTTTATCGTGGTTTCGCTGCGTAAAACGATGATCGAGGCCTCCCATCAGACGATCGGAGTAGTTCTCCATCGCAACGGGTACAGCCAGGTGACAGGAGTGCAGATGCATCGATGATCGGAGAAGATCGGGGGTTAAAGATTCTGGTCGATATGGCCAAACGGGGAGAGATCGATCCCTGGAATGTCGATATCATCCAGGTGACCGATCGCTACCTGGCCCTGCTGCAGGCAGAGGAGTTTCATGACCTGCGTGAGTATGGTCGCCTCCTCTTCTACGCCTCGGTTCTCCTGCGCATAAAGGCAGAGGTCGTGGGGGGGAGGGAGCAAACCTGGACAGACGGCTTTGACGACTTCATCGAAGGGGACGAGTTCGACATGTACGCAGGGAACGGTCAGGATCTGGAGGTAGATGCCCTCCGTGCCCGGCTGACCTTCCAGAATGGGGATGTGGGGGTAACGCCCCGGATCCCCCGGCCCCGTCGCCGGCCCTTGACCCTGACCGATCTCATCCGTGAGCTCAAACGCATGGAGACCCTCCAGCGTATCCACAGCCAG
>RFHZ01000311.1 GCA_003696125.1 Nitrospinota bacterium | reverse complement strand
TGCGCGCCTTGGTAAAAACGATGGTCTTAATCCCCTCCTCTATTGCTTTGAGGAGCAGTCTGGTCGCCAGTACCGCTGCGCTTCCGGCCGGATTCATGAGCAGGAAATGTTTGCCCTGCACCGGTGCCCCACTCTCCCGGATCTCGGTGAAGGGGAGGCCGATCAGCGTCTCTGCCAGCTTCTTCCCCCGGGCAATGGTGGCCGAGGCGGCGATAAACTGGGGAGTGGAGCCGTAATAGTGGCAGATGCGGCGGAGGCGGCGGAGGAGGTGCAGCACATGAGAGCCGAAGATCCCCCGGTAGGTGTGGAGTTCATCGATGACCACGTAAGAGAGGCGGGAGAGGAACTCTTGCCACTGGCTGTGGTAGGGGAGGATCCCTACGTGTAGCATGTCCGGGTTGGTGATGAGGATATGGGGAGGAGTCTCTTTGATCTTGCGGCGTTGACTGCTCTGCGTGTCCCCGTCGTACATGGCGACTCGCAGGGGGAGGTGGGGAGGGAAGAGGGGCTGCCAGTGCTGCAAGACCTTGTACTGATCCTGTCCCAACGCCTTCATGGGGAAAAGATAGAGGGCGCGGGCCTCTCCCCCACTCTGCCAGATCTTCTCCAGGATAGGCAGGTTGTAGATCAGGGTCTTGCCGCTGGCGGTGGGGGTGGTCAGTACCAGGTGTTCTCCCCGCCGGATGGCTTCAATCCCTTCGTGCTGGTGGGAGTAGAGGTGGGGGATACCGGCGGCCTGCAGGGCAGCGATAAAAGGAGGGGGAAGGGGAGGAAAATCGGCGTATCGGGCCGGTACCGCCGGGAGATAATGCCGGTGCAGCAGTTGATCACGGAAATGCGGGTCTTGACCGAGCTCCTCTACGAACCGTCGTACCGCATCAGTCATCGCCTAGCGTGCTCCCATCCCCTGTTGCTGCCAGGAGACCAGTCGTCTCGTCTGGTCTGCGTACCGCTTCAACCCGGCCAGGATTCCCCGGGCAATGGCCAGGCGGTACGCCTCCTTCTTCAGGCGTTTCTCCTCGGCAGGATGACTGATGAAAGAGGTTTCGATCAGGATGCTGGGCATTTCTGCACCGAGCAGGACGTAAAAGGGGGCCTGTTTTACCCCGAGGTTTTCGATACGGGTGTACCGTTTTTGCAGGGCACTGACCAGGGCGGTCTGCACGGCACCGGCCAGCCGGCTCGACTCATTCCGCTTGGTGTTGAGCAGGAGGTCTTGCAGAATGGCCTGCAGATCACTGATGTGACGGACTGAGGTGCTGTTCTCGCGAGCCGCCGTCTCCATCGCCTCTGGCGAGCTGGCCAGGTCGAGGAAATAGGTTTCAATCCCCCGGCTCTCCCGCCGTGGACTGGCATTGGCATGCAGGGAGATGAACAGATCGGCGTCGTGGCTGTTGGCGATGGCGGTTCGCTCCTCCAGGGCCAGGAAGTGGTCTCCATCACGTGTCATCACCACCTCCCATCCGAGCTCTCGTTCAATCAGCCGTCGCAACTTCTGCCCGATATCCAGCACCACATCCTTTTCCTGCAATCCGGTTGGGCCGATTGCCCCCGGGTCTTTTCCCCCGTGTCCCGGATCGATGACCACCTTCTGCACTCCCAGGCCGAGTTGTTGTACCAGGGAGACGTGGGGGGAGCGTTTCCGGGCCTGTTGTGCCGTGCGTCGGGAACCAGGGGTGTCGGCATCCCGGTCTGTGCCCAGCACATCGATCACCACCCGGAAGGGGTCGTTCAGGGTAAAGATCTGGTAGGAGTGGATCTGTCGGATATCGAGGACCACCCGTACCACGGCAGGACGGTTTTGGGCGATACGGATCCCCTTGAGCTGGCTGTTTTCGATGGCGAGGGCCTGTTGGGGGGTCGGGTATCCGAGCCGGGCCGGGAAGAGGTCCAGGTAGAGGCGATCCGGTTGGGTGAGGCGATTGGTCCGGAATTGGACCGGTCCGTCCACATCGACGACCACCCGGGTATAGCGTTGATTGGACCAGTGCCGGATCCCCTGGATCTGCTGTAACCTCTCCCCTGCCCGCCTGGAAGGCGTCTCCCTGTCCCCTCCTCGCCAGGCCTGGCGCAGGGAGAGTTCCTGGAGACGGGCGGCGGCTTTCGGTCGCATATCACCATCTGGATACCGCTGTAAAACCGCCTTATAAGCCTCCTGCGCCTGGGAGACGTCTCCCAGCTGGCGGGCGATCTCTCCCAGTTGGAACTGGGCATCGTCTGCCAGCCGGCTTTGCGGGTAGAGGGTGATAAACCACCGGTAGGCACGGATGGCATTCTGCAGGTCTTCGGCTTTGTGAAAGCGGCGATAGAGGTCAAAGGCGAGTTTCCCGGTGGTAAAGAGGGCGCGTTTCCCGGCGGCCGTCTGCGGGTAATCACGCCAGAGGAGCTGGAAGGCACGGATGGTGCGTAACCACTCGATTCGCTGTTCCTGCCTGGCCGTGGAGGTCTTGAGGGTATAATAGAGCTCCCGTACCTCCTGTTCCCGTACCCTGAGCGTATCCCCTGCGCTCCAGACGAGGAGGGGGCCCCAGAGGAGCATCAGACACACGAGGCTAAGAACGCGCCGTCGCTTGATCCACATCGCCTTCTCTCCCAGCTTTGCGTCAGGTTCCCATCTCCCAGGAAGCCAGATAGGCTTTCTGCTTTTCCGTAAGGGTATCGATTTCGACGCCGAGGGCCTGCAACTTCAGGCGGGCCACCATCTGATCCAGGGCTTCCGGTACCGGGTAGACCTCTTTTTGCAGCTCCCCGGCATGCTTGACCAGGTACTCGACAGAGAGGGCCTGATCGGCAAAGCTCATATCCATCACACTGGAAGGATGTCCTTCGGCAGCCGCCAGATTGATCAGGCGTCCCTCTCCCAGCACATAGATCCTCTTCCCGTTGTGCAGGGTGTACTCTTCCACATAGTCGCGCATCTTCCGGCGCTGTGTGCTCAACTTCTCCAGCGCTTCCAGGTCGAGTTCGACGTTAAAGTGCCCGGAGTTGGCCACGATGGCGCCATCTTTCATCTGCTCGAAATGCTCTGCCCGGATCACCTCGGTATCCCCGGTGAGGGTGACAAAGAAATCGCCGATTGGAGCAGCCTGCTGCATCGGTAAGACACGGAATCCGTCCATCACCGCTTCCAGGGCACGCAGGGGATCGACCTCGGTCACGACGACATTCGCTCCCAGCCCACGGGCCCGCTGGGCCACTCCCCGTCCACACCAGCCGTAACCGCAGACGACAAAGGTGGAGCCGGCGATCAGGCGGTTGGTCGCCCGGATGATGCCGTCCAGGGTGCTCTGGCCGGTGCCGTACCGGTTATCGAAGAGGTATTTGGTCTTGGCATCGTTGACCGCGATGATCGGATAGCGAAGGACCCCTTTCTGCGCCATGCTCCGGAGTCGAATCACCCCGGTGGTCGTCTCTTCCGTTCCCCCTATCAGGGTGGAGTAGGCAGAAGCGGGTTGGGAGTGGATGGTAGAGACGAGATCGGCTCCGTCATCCATGGTGAGTTGAGGCTGCAGGGCCAGTACCTGGTGGATGTGGCGGTAATAGGTTTCCCGGTCTTCCCCTTTACGGGCAAAGACCGGGATGTGGAAGTGGGTGACAAGAGCCGCCGCCACGTCATCCTGTGTGCTGAGCGGATTGGAAGCGCAGAGAGCCACCTCCGCCCCCCCCTGCTGCAGGGTGGTCATCAGGTTGGCCGTTTCGGTGGTCACATGCAGGCAGGCCGCGATACGAATGCCGCGCAGCGGCTTTTCCTGGCGGAAGCGCTCCTGAATCAGGTTCAAGACCGGCATACTCTGTTTGGCCCATTCGATCCGTAGGAGTCCCTGCTCAGCCAGATTGGGGTCTGTGATATCGAAATCCATTCCTCCTCCCTTCTCTAGAGTCCAGCAGCCTTCCGTAAGAGGGCAGCCTTATCGGTTCGTTCCCAGGTAAATTCCGGTTCTTCTCGCCCGAAATGGCCATAGACGGCGGTACGGCGAAAGATGGGGCGTCGCAGTTCCAAGGCATCGATGATGCCGGCCGGGGTGAGACTGAAGTGCTCGCGTACCAGCTTTTCGATCTTCTCCTCCGGGATACGGTTCGTCTGGTAGGTCTCTACCAGCACCGAGACCGGTTCTGCCACTCCGATGGCATAGGCGAGCTGGACCTCACAACGCCTGGCCAGGCCGGCCGCCACAATGTTTTTGGCGATATAGCGGGCCATATAGGAGGCAGAGCGATCCACCTTGGTCGGGTCCTTGCCCGAAAAGCATCCTCCCCCATGCCGTCCCATGCCGCCGTAGGTGTCCACGATGACCTTGCGACCGGTCAACCCGCAATCCCCCATCGGTCCTCCAATGACAAAGCGGCCGGTCGGATTGATGTGATAGGTGATCTGGTTATCATGCAGGTACTGGGGAGGGATGACCGGTTTGACCACGTGTGTGATGAGGTCTTCGCGAATCTGCTCCAGGCTCACCTCCGGACTATGCTGGGCGGCCAGCACCACCGTATCCACCCGTACCGGTGCGTCTTGATGGTATTCGACCGTCACCTGCGATTTCCCATCTGGGCGGAGATAGGGGAGGATACCCTGCTTGCGGACCTCGGCCAGTCGCTGGACCAGCTTATGCGCCAGCATGATGGGGAGCGGCATCAACTCTGGGGTCTCATCGGTTGCATAGCCGAACATCAATCCCTGGTCCCCTGCCCCCTGCTCCTTGTGCAGTCCCTGTCCGGGAGTCACCCCCTGTGAGATATCGGGAGACTGCTCATGGATGGAGGTCACCACCCCGCAGGTGGTACAGTCAAACCCGTATTCTGCATTCACATACCCGATCTCACGGATGACCTGGCGGGCCACGCTGGGGATATCGATGCTGGCCGTGGTGGTGATTTCCCCTGCGATCACCACCAGACCGGTCGTCACCAGCGTCTCACAGGCTACCCGTCCATGCGGATCCTGGTCGATAATGGCATCGAGTACAGCATCCGAAATCTGATCCGCCATCTTATCCGGATGTCCCTCTGTCACCGATTCCGAAGTAAAGAGATACGACTTTTTGCTCATGCACACTTCTCCTTCACTAGCACGCTACGGTAATGGGCAATACACCATCCTGCCGCCCCTATCATCAGACATGAAAATAGACTCCTCCTCTTGCTTCTCACGGGCCTAGGCCTTTTCACCCTTCTTTTGTCAGATCGCGATGCCGCACGGTCACATAGTAGTCCAGCGAGGTTAGCAGCCGTTCCAGGTAATTGGCAATCGCTACAGAGCGATGCTTTCCTCCGGTACACCCGATGGCGATGGTCAGATAGGCTTTCTGCTCCTGCTCCTCGTAGAGAGGGAGGAGAAAGCGTAAGAAGGTCGAGAGCTGCTGGAGGAATTGCCGGGTGATATCGGAATCTAGGACGTAACGGGCCACGCGTTCCTCGTTCCCCGTATAGGGACGGAGTTCAGGGACAAAGTGAGGATTGGGGAGGAAACGGATGTCGAAAACGAGATCGGCGTTAATCGGGAGGCCAAATTTATAGCCGAAAGAGATGATGGAGATGGCCATACGGCGGTACCGGTGCATGGGTTGATAGGTCGTGTTGATGATCTCCCGCAGTTGATGCACCGTGCACTCTGAGGTATCGATGACCCGATCCGCGCGCTGGCGCAGCTCCTCCAGCAGCTCTCTCTCCCGCTTGATCCCCTCCAGCACCGGGATGTTGCCGGCCAGGGGATGCCGACGGCGTGTTTCGCTGTAACGGCGGACCAGCACCTCGTCCTGGGCTTCCAGAAAGAGGATCTCCATGTGGAAGCCTTCCCTTTTCAGCTTATCCAGCACGACGAGCAATTCGGAGAAGAAATCCCCTTCCCGGATATCGATCCCCAGGGCAGCCTGGCTGATTTCCGGTGACTGCAGGGCCAGTTCGGCAAAGGTGGGGAGGAGGCGGATGGGGAGGTTATCCACGCAATAGAACCCCAGATCTTCAAAGGCCTTGATGGCCACACTCTTCCCGGAACCGGAGAGCCCGGTGACGATGACGAATCGGACCCGATTGAGCGATCCGACGTTCCCCCTCTAGGATGGTTCCCACACTGCGTCTCCTTTAGTTCGTGTCTCAGACCAGGTTTAAGCGGCGTTTGCGCTTGTTGGCCGGGGGGATATGAAGCTCCTGGCGGTATTTGGCCACGGTACGTCGGGCAATATTGATCTTCTCGGCTTTGAGCATCTCCACGATCTGCTGGTCGGTCAGGGGCTTCTTAGGATCCTCGGCCAGGACCAGCCGTTTGATCTTATCTTTGATCAGGAGAGAGGACATGGTCTCTCCATCGGCAGATTCGATGCCGCTGTGGAAGAAGTACTTCATTTCGAAGACCCCTTGAGGGGTATGCATGTATTTGTTGGTGGTCACCCGGCTCACCGTCGATTCATGCATACCGATGTCCTCAGCCACATCGCGGAGAACCAGGGGCTTGAGATAGGCGAGCCCTTTATCTAAGAACTCCTTCTGAAATTTCACCAGGCTTTTGGCCACCTTGAGGAGGGTCTGCCGGCGCTGCTCGATGCTCTTGATCAGCCAGATGGCGGACCGGAACTTCTCCTCCAGGTACTGCTTGGTTGACCGGCGATCATTTTCCCCTTCCTGGGAGAGGAGGGCGCGATAGTGAGGATTGATCCGGAGCCGGGGAATGCTGTCGTCGTTCAAAAAGACCTCGTACTCTTCTCCCATCTTCACCACGAATACGTCGGGAACGATATACTCCGGCTGTCCCTCCTGGAAGCGGAGACCCGGTTTGGGATCCAGCTGGCGGATGACCTTTATCGCTTCGATGACCTCGTCCACCGTGCATCCCTCTTCGCGGGCGATATGGGAGAGCCGGTGTTCTTCGAGTTGATCGAGATGCCGGACGATCAGGCGTTCGGCCAGCGGGTGGGCATGTTCCTGGTTGCGGAGCTGGATGAGCAGGCACTCCTGGAGATCGCGTGCCCCTACCCCGGTCGGATCAAAGGTCTGGATGAGGCGCAGCACGCTTTCCACCCGCTCTACCGGCACCTGAAACTTCTCCGCCACCTCTGCCAGGTCGGCGGCCAGGTACCCGGCCTCGTCGATGTTCCCGATCAGAAAGGTGCCGATCTCGCGATCCAGCGGGTCGTGGCAGGAGACGTAGAGCTGGAAGAGGAGGTGATCGGTGAGAGAGAGCGGGCTTTTCAGCATGTTTTCCAGAGGCGTGATTTCGTCAGGAGGCTCGGCAGAGAAGTTCATGTCTTCGCTATCCGGGAAGTAGTTTTCCCAGTCGATATCCTCCAGTCCCAGGCTCCTCTCCTCCTCGTTTTCCTCGGGCTCATTGAGCTCGATCACGTTTTCCTCTGGTGCGTTCTCCGCCGTCTCCTCTTCGCTCTGCACTTCCTCCAGGAGCGGATTCTCCAGCATTTCTTGTTGTACCAGTTGGGCCAGTTCCAGGCGGGACATCAACAGCAGTTCGATGGCCTGCTGCAACATGGGTGTCATCGTCAGCTTCTGCGTCTGTTTGAGCTGAAGTCTTGTCTCCATGGCCATAGCGATATCCCTTACTCTTCCCCGCTCTACTTATTTCAGCGTAAAGTTTTTTCCCAGATAGATCTGTCGGACTATTGTACTGAGCGTCACTTCCTGGGGAAGGCCGCTGGCTAAAATCTTCCCTTCGTGAATGATATAGGCACGATCCGTGATCTCCAGGGTCTCTCGTACCCGGTGATCGGTGATCAATACCCCGATTCCCCGCTGTTTCAGATGAAAGATGATCTCTTGCAGATCGCTGACCGCAATCGGATCGATGCCGGCAAAAGGCTCATCGAGCAAGATGAAGGCCGGGGTCGTGGTCAAAGCCCGGGCAATCTCGACCCGTCGCCGCTCTCCCCCGGAGAGGGAGGAGGCACGGCGCTTGGCCAGATGAGCGATCTGCATCTCCTCCAGGAGGGTCGTGGCGCGTCGCCGTCGCTCCCGCTTGCTCCCGGGAAAGCGCTCCAGGATCGCCAGCAGGTTCTCCTCCACCGTTAAGCGGCGGAAGACCGAGGGCTCCTGGGGCAGATAGCTTATCCCCTTGCGCGCCCGTTGATAGATCGGGAGCAGGGTGATGTCCTCCTGGTGCAGGAGGATCTTCCCCTGTTGGGGGAAGATTAACCCGATCAGCATGGAGAAGGTGGTGGTTTTGCCGGCGCCGTTGGGCCCGAGCAGGCCCACGATCTCTCCCTGTTGTAAGGAGAGGCTCACGGCATCGACCACCCGTTTTCCACCATAGGCCTTGACCAGTCCTACCGCCTCCAGCATCCCGTCCTCGTTCCGGTTCTCTGCTACGCCGATACTGCCCCCCTTTCTCCCGCCTGCCCGTCACGGGGAAGATCGCTTTTCTCTACTGGACCCGACTCATCATCGCTTTTGCTTCTGGGGCGGCTTCCCCTGCTTCGGGTAGAGGAGCACCTTGACCCGTCTCCCTCCGCTGCCGTTGACGACGATACGGTTTTCGGTCAAGAAGAAGATCATCTCCCCACCGGTGATTTCGTTCTGCTTCTCCCAGGCCCTGGGGTGTCCCTGCAAGACGATCTTCTGCTCTTGCTGGGAGAAGATAGCCTTTTCCGCGGTGGCGGTCTGCTCTCCCCGCTCGATCTTTACCCCTCCCGAGGCGATGACGGTTACCACACGCCGCTCCTGTCGATCATAGATCACCTCCATCTGGGGAGAAAAGAGCTTGAGATCTCCCTGTTTCGCTTCCACATTCCCGCGAAACAGGATGCGTCCCGTCTGGTTGTTGGCCACCACCTCATCAGAGAGGATTTCGATCGGGAGCTCTGCCGACGGCTGGAGGAGCCCCTTTTCCCCCCCTTCGCTGCTTCCCAGGGGGAAGAGGAGGGCAATCCCCGTGACCACCACCAGCCAGCCCGGAACTCTTCTCTCCCACCGCTTCACCCTCTTTCCCTCCCCTCCTCAGGATGCGGGAACGATCCGCACACGAACCGCTTCCCGGACCTTCATCTCCTGTCGGGTGACGTCGGAACGGAAGCCGCGTCCTTCGACCTCGAGTCCCTGTCCTCGAATCCTGACCCAATCGTGTGTATAGAGGACACGGTCAACCGGGTCCCAGCGGAGCGATTCGGTGGTGAGCAGGTAGCCCTGCCCGTTGTCGAGGTGGACGTCACCTTCCACCCTGACCGTGCGGGTCCTCTTGCTCAACTCACCGCGCCGGGCCACCAGGGTGATAGGGGGAGAGGTGGCCGGGAAGAAGGTCATCTCTAGATTCTGGAGCACGACCCGGTCAGGATCGCCCTGCACATTTTGCGCCACGGCCGCAGACAGCTCCCACTGCTTTCTCTGTTGCACCGTATCGACCAGGTGGAAGTTCTCCAGCCGCACGACCGGGTCCACATTCCGGCTCTCAATGGGACGATAGGTACTCACCACCGGCCGTTCCCAGCCGTGCTGTACCAGCATCGCCCCCCCTACCAGGGTACAGGCAACCAGCAGAAATCCACCCCACTGCTTCAGCAACAGTCCAGAGATCCCCCC
>RFHZ01000310.1 GCA_003696125.1 Nitrospinota bacterium | reverse complement strand
GTATTGAAATACTTAATGCTTCAAAGAGAATTGATTTAAAAACGATACTGTCTTATACTCTGGAATTTGAAAAAGAAATCATAATTCAAAAAACTCCCTGATACCTCAGGTCAACAGGTGGTGTACCGCGTCCAAAGCCAGTAAACCAGGCACAATGATCAGGCACAAAGGCCCAGAGGCACAAAGGCACCGGGTACCTGGTAGGGGCGCAGCGGCGCTGCGTCCCTACTCAGTCCTCAGTCCTCGTTACTCATTACTCATCACTCATTACTCATTACTCATTACTCATTACTCATCACTCGTTACTCGTTACTCATTCAAGGAGAAGCGCTATGACCGATACATCGCTGTCCATGGAACATCCCCCCCTCCTCTACGCCGGGTTGAGCGATCCTTCCCCGGAGAACCGCACCATCCGGCTGCTCCGCTCCCACCGCTCCATACGCGCCTACTACCCTACCCCCCTGCCGGACGGGACCCTGGATGCGATCATCGCTGCGGCCCAGCAGGCTCCCACCTCCAGCAACATGCAGGCCTACAGCATCATCGCCGTCCAGGACCCGCAGCGCAAGCAGGAGCTGATGACCCTCTGCAGCGGCCAGAAGTTCATTGCCCAGTGCCCGCTCTTCCTCGTCTTCTGCGCCGACCTCTCCCGTCTCCACTACGTCTGTGCCCGCCAGGGATACCGGTACCGGGCCGAGCACATCAACATGCTGATCGTGGCCTGCTGTGATGCCCAGCTTGCCTGCCAGAATGCAGCCATTGCCGCCGAATCGATGGGACTGGGCACGGTGATGGTGGGGGATATCCGCCGGCGACCCCGCGAGGTGGCGGCCCTGCTCGAACTCCCCCGCTACGTCTTCGCCACGGTGGGACTCTGCATCGGGTACGCGGCTACAGATCCCGGGATCAAACCGCGCCTGCCCCGCAAGGTGATCCTGCATCGAGAAACGTACTCGGCAGAACACCTGGAAGAGGGACTGGAGGAGTACGACCGGGCCATGATCGCCCGCGGGATCTACCGGAAACCGTTCCCCATCGAGCTGGTGGAAGAGGGGGCCGAAGAGCGGTACACCCTCGAGACATACGGATGGACCGAGCACACGGCGCGACGTGTCGCCGAGCTATCGCATGAGGAACGCAAGGGATCGTTTATCACCTTCCTGCGGGAACAGGGCTTCCCGTGTGAGTGAAACAGGAGAAGGGTATGGCCACGACGGGTCGCCTGCCAGAGACACACGGACTGGAACTGGAAGCGCTGATCGTGGATCAGAGCGGGGATCCACTCCCCCTGGCTGCCCGGCACTGGCAGGGACTGCTGGCGCTGACCGGCGGCACCCCTCACTACAGCATCCTCGATGATGTGCAACACCTGATCGGGGTCGATACCCCGCACCTGCACTACGGGCTGGATGCCTCGCGTGCCCTGGTGGAGATCGGGTACGCCCCGCAGCACGACCTGAACCGGCTGGCCGATCTGGTGCGACACAGCCTGCAGGAGTTTCACCAGGCCCTCTGGGAAGAGGCAGGGGAAAGGGGAGCAGCCATGCTCTCCCTCTCCATGCACCCCCTGGCCCAACGCACCAGGGAAGTTTACGACCGGGTGGTGACCCCCAAGAAGCTCTATCGCCTCCTGTGGGAGTGGAACTGGGACCACACGGCCGGCATCTTCTCGGCCGCCATGCAACCCTGGACCAGTATCGATGTCTATCGCGCTGCCGATGCCCTGGCGGTCATGCAGGGATTTTCCGGGCCGATCCTGGCCCTCTTTGCCAACTCCCCCCTGGTAGAGGGCCGGTTGACCGGGTATAAAGAGAATCGAGAACGGATCTGGCAGCAGATGCTTGGCCAGAGCAGGCGGCCGAGCGATCGACAACTGGTACAGATGCTCCCGACACGTCCCCGCACCTTGGCCCAGTACTTCCAGTGGCTGTACGGGGACAAGACCATGTTCGTGGTGCTGGAG
>RFHZ01000309.1 GCA_003696125.1 Nitrospinota bacterium | reverse complement strand
TCTCTGGGACCATCATCGACCCGATCCCCAAAGCTAAAGCCACCATCAACCTGAGGAGGACTTAAGGGATCGGGACTGTCAAAACCGTTATCGGTAACAAAGGCCAGATTGGCTGCCGTGCCGCTGTCAATGGTGACAAACTCTGCAAAGGCGGTCGGTTCGATGTCCCAGTCCATCAGGCGACGGTATTTGACATCGAGCAAGGGGACCTCAGAGATGTTCTCAATGGTCACCGTCACCTCATAGAGGAGAGGGGTAGCCGGACTGGGATGGAAGTCGTGGACGACACGGAAGATACCGCCAACGTTGACGGTGGAGACAGCGGTACTCGCCGTTGCGGCAAAGTTCTCCAGAACCATGTTGGTAATACCACCGGGCAGGTCTACGCTTGCCGTACCGGAGATACCGAGGACCATCTCTCCCACGCCCCACCCTTCGCACAAGCAGCCCGGGGCGATGGCTTCGGCTCCGGTGGGGAGAAAGCGGAGCCCCACATCTGTCGTACCCTCACCAGAAGAAGGAGGGCCGGCATCCCGTACATTGAGATGCCCCTCTGCATTGACCCCCAACATGATCGTGCCGTTGTCGATCACGACACCGGGGGAGGAAGCAGGAGGCGAGGAGTTCCTATACCGGGTGACTGCTCTCCCCGGATCTACACTCAGCAAGAGGATAAGGAGACTGCCGAGGAGAGCAAGGGACCATCCACAGAGCAGGCGCATCCCGGTGTTGCTCCTCTGCCTGTGGGGAATTCTTAGATACCCTGATTGCACCTTCTGGTATGGCATGGCTTGCTCCCTCTACTCCTATTGCACCTCGACCGATCCGTTGAGGAAGGTTACTCCTGCCCGGGGCTGGAACCCCTCATCAACCACGGCACTGATCCCCCCGGGTACCGGGGCAAAATCGAGGGTCAGAGGTGAGCTATCCCCCGAGTTCCCCACCACACGGAACGTGATCTGGGCCAGAGTGATAAAACCGCTGGGAGGGGTATCCAGGGTAGAGACGTTGGCCCCAAAGTGCACCAGACCACTGGTGAAATCTGCGCTGTTTGTGACCAGATCGAGAAAAGGAGAGACTCCGGTTATCCCTGTGACCTCTACCACCGCAGGATCAAAACTCAAGGCAAAGAGATAAGAAATAATGCCTGTGGTCTCGGCGTTGAACTCCACCGGCACGGTAAAGGTTGCTCCCGGAGGAAGCGGACCAGGGGGAGAACCTATCCGTACCGTATTGGGCGGGATAGGCGGTGCAGCGAGCACTACCCAGGTGAAGGTGACGCTATCGCTCAGGGTGCCATCGCTGACCGTGACCGTCACCGTATAGGGACTGCCTGCGGCGGCGGTAAAGGCGATGGTCCCGCTGATCACCCCGCTGGCCGCATCAATCCCCAGGTCCGGGGGCAGGCCGGTGGCACTGAAAACCAGCGCATCCCCATCCGGAT